>NZ_DDOI01000027.1:0-13718 GCF_002341575.1 Marinobacter sp. UBA2498
TGTACGCGCCCGCGCCCCGGCGTAGGATTACAAAGCCGGGTTCTACGATGCCGGCAGCTTCCAGTTCGGCAACGGCGTCTTTCAGCACACCGAGGAGGCCTGGATACTCATCGCGCAGGTAGATGTAGAGGGCCTTCGCCTCAACCGCCCAGGCGCTAACCAGTGCACCTTCCAGGAAGACGTGGGGTTCTCGTTCCAGGTAATAACGATCTTTGAAGGTACCCGGCTCTCCTTCATCCGCGTTAATCACCGCATAACGGGGCCCCGGTTCGGCCCGCACGGCCTGCCATTTACGGAATGTTGGAAATCCGGCGCCGCCCAGGCCGCGCAGGCCTGCCTGTTGAAGTTCTTCCGCGAGGGACTCGACAGTAACCTGACCGTCTCGGCAATCCTTCAGCAACTGGTAACCACCTACCGAGCGGTAATCCGCCAGCTTCTGCCAATGGATGTCGTCGGGTTGAATCTGCTTTTGTTCGACTGCCGCGCCGACCGTCTCAACAGTGGCGTTGCCTACATGATGTTGTCCCACGGCCACCACGGGTGCTGTCTCGCAGCGCCCCATGCAGGGCGCGAGGACCACGCGCACCTGGCTCGGGTCAGCCCCATCAGCCAGCGCCTCGTGCAGTGCGCCTGCGCCCGCCAGTTGGCACGAAAGCGAGTCACACACCCGCAGAGTTATCTCAGGCGGTGGGGCTTGTTCATCATGAATGACGTCGAAATGGGCGTAGAAAGTCGCCGTTTCATAGACGGCGGCCATGGGCAGGTTCATGAAAGCGGCAAGGGCCCGAAGGCGGGGCATGGAGAGGTAACCGTCTGCGTCCTGCAGTACATGCAGGTGCTCGATAAGGCGATCGCGGTCCCGCAATGACGAATCAACACGTTCGTCACCGATCAGATCCCGCAGCTCCGACAGTACCGCCGGTTCCAGTTGACGGCCACGTAGAGCAGAGCGCCGGCGTTTGACCATCTTATCGTCTGTGCTCATTGTTGTTGACCAGGCGCCGAGGTATCAAAGACAGCCTTGCCGACTGACTTGATTAGTTACCGATCATTGAAGCACATCAGGCCGGGATTACGCCAGACGATGGAAAGCGGGACGAAGAGTTCGAAAACTCGGCCTCGTATATCTTTATCCGCATTTTGACTAGAGTTAAAAGAGCAATTGATACACTCAGCCAAAGCGAACGGACTGGCCCCATGAAACCGGACGACCGAATAGCACTCTTCAGTCTTGATTGCGGCAGCGACTTTGCCTCGCAAGTGGCCGTCCACCTGGGCGTGCCCCTGGGCAAACATGAGGAACGGGATTTCGAAGACGGCGAGCACAAGATCCGCACGCTGGAGACGGTTCGCAACCGGGATGTATTCGTGGTCCAGTCCCTCAACAGCAGCGATGGCCTCAGCACCAACGACAAGCTCGTGCGTCTGCTGTTTTTACTGGCCAGTCTCCGAGACGCTGGCGCCGGCCGACTAAATGTCGTGGCGCCCTACCTTTCTTACTCCCGCAAGGACAGGAGAACCAAGCCCAACGATCCTGTCACCACCCGCTATGTCGCCCAGCTCTTCGAGGCTATGACGATCGACACCATAGTGACCGTGGACGTTCACAACCGCGCCGCTTTCGAGAATGCCTTTCGCTGCCCTACAGTTCATTTGAGCGCCAGGGAAGCGTTCATCGACTACCTCCTGCCGGAACTCGGGGACAGGGAAATCACCGTAGCGTCCCCGGATATAGGGGGCGTAAAGCGTGCGGAACTGTTCCGCGAGTCATTGGCGAATCGGCTGGAGCGCCCCGTCGGCAGCGCATTTATGGAGAAGCATCGCAGCCAGGGCGAAATGAGCGGTTCTGCCGTGGTTGGCGATATCCGCAACCGCACCGTGCTGATCCTGGACGACCTGATCGCAGGAGGAGGCACCATGCAGCGGGCTGCGGAAGCGTTCAAAGACCAGGGCGCGGAGGACGTGATCGCCATCGCCACGCACGCTGTGTTCACTGACGATACCGGGGAAAAACTGTCTTCGTCGGCATTGTCCCGGGTGATTCTCGGCAATACGGTCACTCCGTCACTGCCGTCCAAATCACTGAAGACCAAGGTTGAGCTGGTGGATATTACTGCCGGCATAGCCGATACCATCACTGCATTGCATGAAGGCAGGGATGTGACAGATCTGGAGTCCTGAATCCGGGTTTCTTGGGCGCCATCGCTTCAGCCGCCAGCACCTTTGCCGAAATCGGAGGCTATGTTCAGGTAATCCAGCGCTTTTTGCCGCCATGGCCCGCGCCTCTCGCGGAAATCGTCGTCCAGGTGCCAGATCGCCAGCTTGGCCCGTTCTGTGGCTCGGTCAGGCAGACATGCTCCGGCCGCAAATCACCATGGGCCTCAACGAGGATGCCGGCCTTTGCGCGATCCGCAAAGACCGCCGAGTGTTTTTCAATCAGTGTCATTTGCTGGTCACGGACCCGTTTGACCCTGTCCTCCGGAAGGGAGTAATCAATCAACTGTTGGTAGTGATCGTCGATGCCCTCCCGCAAGCGCTCCAGGTACTGGTTCCCCGAGAGCCGGACGCTTGCGGCATCCAGATAAAAACGGGCAAGCAAGTCGGCCGCCGCCGTGACGCGCTGGTATTCCACGGCTGAGGACTTGATCTGTTTTTCCAGCATCGCAGTCTCTGGCAGGCGATGCATGACCACCAGCCAGTCGACGGGAATGCCCTCCGTGCCCAACCTCAGCTCACCACCTGCCTCAATCACAGACTCTAGCAGAGTATGTGACCCGGGTGGATAATGACAAGGGCGGCCTGGTGTCGGCCTGGAGAATAAAGGTGGCACCGGATAACAAAGCGCTCTGGTGAAACCGCCCCTGTGGTGGTCTGATGGGTATTAAGTTGTTACGGTCGCTATCACACCGGTACTATTATGAACGCCATATAAATGCCATTATCAGGCCCTGTTTGCTGCCACCCGTTATCCAGATACCAGATAAAAGCACACTGCCGATGGACGAACAAACCCACCTGAGAACCCGCTCCTACCTGGTGGCCCGTCACCAGCATCCGGCCTGGAAGCTTCTGTCTGCCACCCGCGGGCCCCTGGTACTTAGTTGCCTGCAGGCACTGATGGAAACAAACCGGGAAGAAATCCTGTTCGAGGATGCCCAGCAAATGCTGACGGATATCCTGCGTGAACACGCCAACAGCGACGACCTGAAGCTGTCCCCCGACGACCCGGCAGCCGATGCCAGGAAAGAACTACGTTCCTGGATTCGCAAAGGGCTGATAGTGGAACGGGACGGCCGGCTGATGGCCACCGATGCCCTGCAAAAAGCCCTGGCCTTTGTTGAGGGCCTCGATGAAAAGATCATGACGTCCACCGCCTCTCGCCTCGCCACGGTACAGCGGGAAATTGAAAACCTGGAAACCCGTCTGAACCCGAATGCCCAAAGCCGTGCGGACCATATACGCCGCAAAATAAGAGACCTGGAGCACGAACTGGCCGACGTGGAAGCCGGTCGATTCAAGGTGCTGGAGGGGGCCGAAGCCGCAGAAGGCATCCGCGAAGTCTACAATCTTGCCACCAGTCTGCGAGCGGACTTTCGCCGGGTGGAGGACTCCTATCGGGACGCAGACCGTCAGTTACGCCAATCCATCGTCAGCGAACAGCATCACCGTGGCGAAATCGTTGACCGCTTGCTGGACGGCCACGACACCCTGCTGGAAACCGCCGAGGGCAAGGTATTCCACAACTTCAGTGAGCAACTTAGCCGTTCCATCGAGCTGGACAACATGAAACACCGGTTGCGTACCATCCTGAAGAATCCGGCAACCCGCCACGCCCTGTCCCGACAGCAACAGGATGAGTTGCGCTGGCTCGTGATCCGGCTGATACAGGAGTCCGCTGCTGTCATCCGCGCCCGGGCCCGCAGCGAAAAAGACGTCAAAGGGTTCCTGAAAACCGGGCTGGCCGCCGAGAACCACAGAGTCGGCGAACTGCTCAATGGTATACTGAACACCGCACTTAACATCGACTGGTCCAGCCACAAGGTCCGCAAAGGCGACACGCCTCTGCCGCCAATTGCCGTGGCGGTTTCCAGCCTGCCGCTGGTTGAGCGGCTCAGATTCAAGTCCGCCACTGAAGAGCAGGCACAAGGCCTCGAGTTGACCGATCAGGGCGTCAACCTCGACGACGTCGACGAAGAGTTCTGGCGGGCATTTGACGGTCTTGACCGGGAAGCCCTGTACCAGGAAACCGTGGAACTGCTGAAAGTCACCGACCGCCCCATGAGCATCGGCGACCTGGCGGCTCACCTGCCGCCCACTCACGACCTGGAAACCATTGCCCTGTGGCTGGCCATGTCCCGTGAGGCGGAGGTGGAAATCACCGACGACCGGGAAGCCGTGGATATTACCGACAGCAACGGACACCGGCTGCGCTTCCACGTGCCGCAACTGGCGCTAACCCGACAAGACGCAGAAGCCATCGACTGGGAGCTGTAAACCCGCATGTCTGACTATTTTGACCGCCTGACAAGCCAGGCAGACGACCAACAAGGCCGGGACGAGCCGCAACAGACATCAGAGGCACTGGCCCATGTCGATCAGCAAACGCCTCTGACGGAGGCCAGCCACTACACGCCCGGCAATGTGAAAGCCACCGCCCAGGAGCTGCTGAAATACGGGTTGCTGGAAGCAGACCGTAAGCCCAACCTCTACCAGGTTGCCACCACCCAGACCGCTGCGATCAACCAGATCCTGGAACCGTTCGACCTGCGCCTGAAAGTGGACGACGTACGTGGACTGGCTTTCCTTGTCGTGTCAGACCGGCTCTTCAGCGAAGGCCAAGAAAACGACGACGAGTGGTCCCACCCCCTGGTGCGCCGCCAGCGTCTGACCATGGAACAGTCCCTGCTGGTGGCCATACTACGCCAGCACTTTATCGCCCACGAACAGGAAACCGGTCTCGGTGCCGGCGAAGCCACTGTGGAACTGGATGAGCTACTGCCCCAACTGCAGCTGTACCTGGGCGACACCGGCAGCGACACCCGCGACCAGAAACGCCTGCGCAGCCTGCTGGACAACCTCAAGAGCCACGGCATTGTCTCGGACATCGACGCCAACGACCAGGTGGTCGTTCGCCCTATCATCACCCACCTGGCGAACCCGGAAAATCTGCAGAACCTGCTCCACCATTTCCGACAAATGGCCGGCCAGTCCGCCCCGCAAGACGCTGACGGAGAGGATGTATGAGCCTGCCCCAGACCGACCTCTTTGCCGCTGACATCCTGCCGCCCACGGCCTATATCCTGACCCACCTGGACCTGTATAACTGGGGGCCCTTCGGTGGACGGCACTGCGCGGAGATCGACCCGAAAGGCACCGCCATTATCGGCCCCACCGGCAGCGGCAAGACCACGCTGGTGGACGCGTTGATGACCCTGTTGACTCACCAGCCCCGGTACAACCTGGCCTCCACTGGCGGCCATGAAAGCGACCGTGACCTGATTTCCTATATTCGGGGCGTATCCGGTGCCGGTAACAATACCGGCGACAACAGCCATATCGCACGCGCTGGTAAAACCGTAACAGCCGTGAGCGCCCGCTTCTCCAACGGTAACAACGCTATTCGCATCGGGGCGCTGTTCTGGATCGACGGCAGCAGCTCTGCCGCCAGCGACCTGAAACGCCTATGGCTGTTTTCAGAAAGGGATGACCAGAGTCTGGACAACTGGCTGGCCATTCACCACGAGGGTGGCGCCCGGGAGCTCAAGCAACACGCCGGGGATAACCCAGGCTTACAGGCCAACGACAGTAAGAAAGCCTACCTGGCCCAAGTACGGCGATTTTTTGAAGTGGGGGAAAATGCCTTCACTCTGCTCAACCGCGCCGCGGGCCTGAAGCAGCTCAACAGCATCGACGAAATCTTCCGGGAACTGGTGCTGGATGACCACTCGGCGTTCGACCGGGCGGCAGAGGTGGCCAGTGAGTTTGACGACCTGGCCGCGATCCACAGCGAACTGGAAACCGCCCGAAAACAACACCAGTCGCTGCTACCCATAGCGGAAACCTACGAAAAGCACCAGAGTGCCACCAGAGAGCTTGACCAGCAGCTGTTATTGAAAGACATCCTGCCGATCTGGTTCGCACAAACCGGCTACGAGCTGTGGAGCACCCGCAAACAGGACCTGGAACGTCAGCTTGATAAGGGCAGAGAAACCCTCGAGTCATTGAGCAGCAATGTTAAGCAACTCAACAGCAAAGCCGATACCCTGAAAGACATATACCTGCAGGCCGGTGGTGCCAGCATAGAGCAGCTAAAGGAGCAGATCTCCCAACAGAAGCGCTGGGTAGGAGAACGGGGCCGACACGCCAGGGACTACCAGACCCTGACCGGCAAGCTTGACCTGGACAGCACACTGAGCTCCGAAGCACTGGCCCGGAACCGCCAGCTCGGTGAGTCAAAGCTGGCCGAACTGTCCGAACTTGCGGACACTCAGGACGAATTCCTGCTCGACCTGCGTTTTCGTCACGGTAAGCTCAATGAAACCCTGACGGAAATCACCGAAGAAATCGACCGCATCAAGGCCCGGCCCGGGTCCAACATCGACGGACGTTACCAGGAATTCCGCAGCGAACTGGCCCAGGACCTGAACCTGGACGAAAGCATTCTGCCGTTCGTGGCAGAACTGGTGGAAGTCAAAGCCGAAGAACGTGACTGGCGTGGCGCCATTGAACGGGCTATCGGCGGGCACCGCCTGCGCCTGCTCGTGCCACCGGCCGCCATGCAATCGGCCCTGGACAGGGTCAACAGCCGTGACAACCGCCTTCATGTGCGACTGCTGGAAGCCCAGGCACCCCAGGCCACGGCACAGTTCATGAAGGATGGCTTCACCCGCAAGCTGAACTTCAAGGACCATCCTCACCGGGAAGCCCTGAAACAATTGTTGGCCGAAATCGACCGACACTGCGTGGACTCTCCCGAAACCCTGCGCCAGACACCCCATGGCATGACCCAACAGGGCCTGATGTCCGGCAAGAAGGGCTATTTTGAAAAACGGGACAACCAGCGGCTCGACAAGGGCTGGATGACCGGCTTCAACAACCGTGACCGTCTCTCCGCGCTCAACAACGAACTGAGCGAAACCCGTAAGAAAGCGGACGCTCTGGGGCGGCAACTCGAATCAGCCCGCCGTAATCTCAGGGACACAAAGGATCAGATAAGGCTTTACGAACTCCTGGGCGAAACCGAGTTCCGCACCATCAACCTGCCCAGCGCACAACGTGAACTCGATGCCCTGCAAAGCCGGCTGGAAGCACTGACCGCTCCGGACTCGGATGTGGAAAAAGCACGGGGGGAATTTGAAGCGGTTCGCCAGCAACTAGAAGAAGGCCGACAACAGCTGTCGAACCAGGAAACCGCCCTCGCCCTGCTGAAAGAAAAGCGCAACCAGGCCACGGACCGCTGCACAGAACTGCTGGACCGGCTTGGCGATGGCCTCACAGACGATCAGCAAAGCCTGGCAACCAGACACTTCCGCACCCCGAAAGCGGACCAGTACGAACGACTGGAAGCCCTGGAGCGGGACCAGCGAGAGCAACTGGACAAAGTCATTGGGAAGCTGGGCAAACAGATCCAGAGTTTTGAACTCAGCCTGACCCAACTGATGGAAAAGGCGCTCACCATTGATACCGGGGCGCTGATTGAAACCGGCAGTAATATCCAGGACATTCCGGAATACCTGGAACGCCTGCGGGTACTGGAGGAAGAAGCCCTTCCCCAGAAGCTGGAGCGATTCCTCAGCTATCTGAACCAGTCGTCGGATCAGGGCGTGACCCAACTGCTGGCTCACATACAGAACCAGGTGGCCATCATTGAAGAACGTATCGCCGATCTGAACGCCACACTGCGGCGGGTCGACTTCCACCCTGGCCGCTACCTGCGCCTGGAGCCCCGCCGGGTTACCCATGAATCCCTCCGCAGGTTGGAGCGCGCACAACGGCAGCTGCGGGCGGATGCCCTGAAAGGCGACCAGGGCGAAAGCCATTTCAAGGCTCTGCAAAACATGGTGGCCTTGCTGCGGGACGCGGCAGACAACAAGCGCACCGTGGGTGCCCGGGCTCTGCTGGACCCGCGCTACCGGCTGCAGTTCGAAGTTTCGGTGCTGGAACGCGAGTCCGGCTCGGTGATCGAGACTCGCACCGGCTCCCAGGGGGGCAGCGGCGGCGAAAAGGAAATCATCGCCAGCTACATTCTTACCGCCTCCCTGAGCTATGCGCTTTGTCCGGACGGCGCCACCCAGCCACTGTTCGGAACCATCGTGCTGGACGAGGCCTTCTCCAAGAGCTCCCACGCCGTAGCCGGCCGCATCATCTCGGCTCTCAACGAGTTTGGCCTGCACCCACTGTTCGTCACGCCCAACAAAGAGATGCGACTGCTACGGGCCCACACCCGCTCTGCCATCCTGGTTCACCGCAAGGACCTGCGGGCCACCCTTACCTCACTGAGCTGGGAAGAACTGGAGGCCCACGCGGAGAAAATGACCCGGAAAGCCCATGAAATCCCCGGCTGAACTGGCAAGCCGCCTGGCCCGCCAATGGCAGAACGCGGACCTGCGCGAACAGCGCCTGCTCCGGCCTCAGGGCTGGCCATTAACCCTCCCCATCGGCAAGCCCACGGGCGCGACGGTACGGGAGAAGGTCACACAGGTACGAGAACACCTGCGGCAATGGCGGGAGGTCACCACCGGGCAGGTCCAGTGGCAGCTGGTCCGCTTCAAGAGCACCAGCGAAGCCATCGACATTCCCACCCACTGGACACTGGACACTCCCAGCCAGTGGGTGCAGGCCGCGGGCAGCAGTGAAGTCAGGCGGGAATACGACACACTCAGCCGTCTCGCCTCTGTTCTGGACCCGCGATTTCACTCACTGATCATACGCCGGCGCAGCCTGGTCATGGATAAGCCGGAAAGCGACGTTATTCGCAGCGGCAAGGTTGCCCTTCAGCTCCAGCCAGGCTGCGCCGAAGGAAAACCCCTCAGGGCACTGTCTATTGCCGGCACCGACAGCAAGTTCTTCGAGCGCAACCGCCAGCTTGTAACGCTGATGCTGGACATTCTGTTCGACGGCCAGGCCAGCGAAACCGGGCTGGAAGCCTTTCTGGGCGCTGAAGACGACGGCCACCACTGGTTACTGGTCGCCGACCTTGATGGCTCGTTGTTGCCCTTCACGCAAATGCGGGTCCGGGCCCACGAACTCCAAAGCACGCCTTTACCTGGCGAACGGTTGATACTGGTTGAAAACGAACGCTGCCTTCACCAGTTGCCCAGGGTCTCCGGTACGGTCTCGGTACTTGGGTCGGGCCTGAACCTGTCCTGGCTCAACGCAACATGGCTGAAAGATCGGGCGACCGCCTATTGGGGCGACATCGATACCTGGGGACTGACCATGCTGGCCAGCGCCCGGAAACACCTCCCGCTTCTCACACCACTGCTGATGGACAGGATTACCTTCGACACGTTCGCCGACGCAAGTGGTGTTGAAGAACCACAGCCTGCCCCCTCGATCACTCCGCCAGGATTGACCGGAAGCGAGGCTAAGCTTTACCAACGTCTGAGACAGGCAGACCAGGGCCGGCTGGAGCAAGAGTTTCTGCCGGTCTGTGTTGTTCATAGGGCCATTGGCGACTGGGTCGATCGCTCCGCAGAATAACATCAACAAAATAGTCCAACGCGCTCAAGATCTTGCGCAGTGCTCACATGTATCAGGTTTTAACGATTCTTCGGCGTTGAATTGCAAGCCAGAAACCTATCGGTGTACACTAAACGTGTACACAAAAGAAGGAGAAAGCATGCAGACCATTAATGTCCGGGAAACGCGGGAAAAGCTTTCTAATCTATTAGACGCGGTAGCCGCTGGAGAAGAGATTGTTATTCTTCGCCATGGTAAACCAGCAGCGCGGCTGACGGCAGCCTATCCGGAAACTATTCAGTTTCTGGATCGTTCAGGGCTAAGAGCTTCGCTACCGCCTTCTCGAGAAAGTTCTGCACAGACGGTGCGAGAGCTCAGAGACGAAGAGCGCTATTGATGTACTACTTCGACACCAGTGCCGTTCTACCCTACTACCGCCAAGAGCATGCTAGCGATAGCATTCAAGCCTTGCTTGAATTGCAGACCAAGCCAGTTCTGATCAGTCATTTAACAGAAGTGGAAGTTGCAAGTGCCTTGGCCCGTTGGGTTCGCATGGGGGAGCTTAGTGAGCCCCAGGCAAATCGCATCGAAAGTGCCTTCCATGATGATGTCAGCCACGGCCGCTTCACCCTCTGCTCTATTGAATCAGACCATTACCGTCGAGCCGGGCATTGGATCGGGACACGAAAGACAAGTCTGAGGACATTGGATGCACTCCACCTGGCCTGCGCGGAGTCTAATCAGGCTTGTTTGATCAGTGAGGACGAAGCGTTGCTGAACGCGGCCGTTTTTTTTGGCATAGACGCGCGCCTTGCCTCAAATGGCAGCTGAGCACTATGGGCAGGAAGCTGAGTCTACTTAAGCTGCTGTAACAACACGGAAATAAATTGGAGGCGCGGGTCGGAATCGAACCGGCGTACACGGAGTTGCAGTCCGCTGCATAACCACTCTGCCACCGCGCCGGAAAAGATCGAAGAGATCGGATCTTTGTGCTCTCAGGTGGGCATTGAGAGACTTGAAATTGGAGCGGGAAACGAGATTCGAACTCGCGACCCCAACCTTGGCAAGGTTGTGCTCTACCAACTGAGCTATTCCCGCTCTTTGTTTCCGGGGCATTGCCTCGTCAACGGCTGCGTATTCTACGGATTACCGTTCGGGCGTCAATAGTTTTTTATCAAGTTTTTGTTTTACTGGAGATTGTGGGTAAAGTTTGGCCAATCCCGGTGCCGGATGCAATCATGCGACTTGCGCACTGGCAGAGAACCTTTGCACTCTCTAAGCTAGTCACTGGCAGGCAACATCACTCAGGGATTCGACAGAACGTGCCCAGTCCTGATTCTTCCGAGCAGACCGACCCACAAAGACCGTCTTCCAGACCCGGATCCATAACCGTGGAAGCCGACACCCTGAGGGTGACGGATGACTGGCTGTTGAGCCATTACCGGTCGCTGGCGTCCCTGGCTTCGTCGATGTCTTCCAGGGATACGAGTCGATTATCCATCGACCTCTCGGGGCTGGATCGGATTGACACTGCCGGTGCATCGCAACTGGCCTCTCTGATCGGCCCGGAGCGCCTGCTCGAAGCCGCCTCGGCCGCAGGCGACTTACCCCGTGAAAAATCCGCGCTGATTGCCGCCGTTTGCGAGGCCATGAAGAACCAGCCCGGGCCAGATGGGCGCAGGCCTTCCCTGCTCTGGAGCTTTGTGACCGGAACGGGTCAGAAGGTTGAAAGCCTCTTTCAGCTGCTGTGGATTCTTGTGGGTTTTATTGGCCAGACGCTGGGCACCCTGGCCTGGAACCTCCCCCGGCCCTGGCGCTGGCGTATGACGCCCTTCGTCGCAGCCGTTCATGACACCGGCCTGAACGCCCTGCCCATTGTGGCACTACTCACATTTCTGGTGGGTGCCGTGGTAGCGTTTCTGGGGGCGACCGTGCTGGATGATTTTGGCGCCACCATCTACACGGTTAACCTGGTGGCCTTCTCCTTCCTGCGGGAATTCGGGGTGCTGTTGGCCGCAATCCTGCTCGCCGGCCGGACCGCCAGCGCGTTTACCGCCCACATTGGCGCCATGAAGGTTAACGAGGAGCTGGATGCCATCCGCACCCTGGGCCTGAACCCCATCGAACTGCTGGTGCTACCCAGGGTAATGGCGATGATGGTGAGCCTCCCCATTCTCACCTTTGTGGGCATGATCTCCGGTATGGTTGGCGGCGCCATGGTCTGTGCCCTGGTGCTGGATATCTCGCCGACGCAGTTCATGGCCATCGTTGAGCGGGACATTGCCCTCCAGCATTTCGTTGTCGGCATTGTGAAAGCGCCAATCTTTGCATTCCTGATTGCTGTGATTGGCTGCCTGGAGGGATTCAAGGTGGCTGGCAGTGCGCAATCCGTGGGTGAGCACACAACGTCCAGCGTAGTTCAGTCCATCTTTATGGTGATTCTGTTGGATTCCATTGCTGCACTATTCTTTATGGAAATGGGCTGGTAATCATGGCGGCTATGACGGCATCCCCGAGTACTGAAGCCAGAAATAAGCCGGTGATTGCGGTGCGGGATCTGTGCAACCGCTTCGGCGAGCATGTTGTGCACGAGAATCTCGACCTGGACCTGCTGCGCGGCGAAATACTGGGCGTGGTTGGCGGGTCAGGAACCGGCAAAACCGTGCTTTTGCGCAGTATCGTTGGGTTGAACACGCCCGCCTCGGGCCATATCCGGGTGTTTGGCGAGGATCTTATCCAGCTTCCGGCACGTGCACGCTCCCGGGTTGAGCAACGCTTCGGGGTTCTGTTCCAGGGTGGCGCCCTGTTTACCTCCCTCAACCTGCAGGAGAATATCGCCGTTCCCCTGATTGAACACGCCGGCCTGAAGCGGTCTGAGGCCGAACAGCTGGCCCGGATGAAGCTGGCGCTGACCGGTTTACCACCTGACGCAGCGGTTCGTTACCCGTCCGAACTCTCCGGCGGTATGGTGAAGCGGGCGAGCCTGGCCCGGGCCCTGGCACTCGATCCGGAGATCCTGTTTCTGGATGAGCCCACGGCGGGCCTGGACCCCATTGGGGCAGCGGCATTCGACCGGCTGATTGTGACGCTCCGGGATGCCCTGGGGCTGACTGTGTTTCTGGTCACCCATGATCTGGACACCCTCTACTCAACCTGTGACCGGGTTGCGGTACTGTCACAGCGCAAGGTGCTGGTAGCTGATACGCTGGAGAAGGTTGCGGCCACGAAGGACGATTGGGTCCAGGACTACTTTAACGGGCCCCGTGGCCGGGCAGCGAGTTACGCATTCAGGGATCATCTGGAAAAACGGAATCAGGAGCAGTAACCATGGAGCCGAGGGCCCACCACCTGATCATTGGCCTGTTTACCATCCTGGCCTTTGCCGCCGCCTTGATCTTTTCTCTGTGGCTGGCGAAATCCTCCGCCGATCGGGAATGGGGCTACTACGAGATCGTGTTCGACCACGCCGTCGGCGGCCTGTCCGAAGGCAACCCTGTGCTCTACAGCGGCGTTCAGATCGGCGATGTGGTGGAGCTGAGGTTGGACCCGGACAATCCTGGGCATGTGCGGGTTCTGGTTCGGGTGGATCAGTCGGTTCCCATTCGGGAGAACACGAAAGCCGGCCTGGTGCTCGCCAATATCACCGGCAGCATGAGCGTCCAGTTCAGCGGTGGAAGCCCCGACAACCCCGCGTTGAAAGGTGACGAGGACAACCCGCCGGTGATCATTGCCGAGCCCTCGGCGTTCACCAGCCTGCTTTCCAACGGCGAGCAACTCCTGGCCAAAGCCGACCAGCTGCTTACCAGCGCGACGGCGCTGTTATCGGCTGACAACATCGACAATGCATCGGCCATCCTGGAAAACACACGGGAAGCCACAGACGCCCTGCTCGACCGTCGCGACCAGCTGATCGCCCTGCTCGAACAATTCGATGCCGCCGCCATTCGTGCCGAAGAAGCTGCGATCAAAGTCTCCAACGTTTCGGATAACGCCAACGAACTGCTGCAAAACGATGGCCAGCGGGTTCTGCAATCCAT
>NZ_DDOI01000027.1:13780-19020 GCF_002341575.1 Marinobacter sp. UBA2498
TTCTGCAATCCATGGACAAAGCACTCGCGGTAATTACCACCACCATGGCGCGGATTGATGAGCTGACCCGTAACAACCAGGGGGCAATGGATGCCGGTCTCCAGGGCATGGGAGAGTTGGCGCCCGCACTGCGGGAGCTGAGGGCAACCCTGAGGAGCCTGAACCAGTTTACTCATCGCCTGGAGCAGGATCCCACTGGCACCCTGTTCGGCAATGAAACCATGAAGGAGATGGCACAGTGACATTGAGGTCAATCAGAAACCTGACACTTCTCCTGGGTGCTGCCTTTGCCAGTGGCTGCACGGTGTTTCCGAACCCGGAGCCACCGAGGGTTATGGACCTGGCAGTGGTCCAGGCGGCTCCAACGGCGGAGCAACCGGTTCAGGCATCCCTTCGCGTTGATACACCCTACGCCTCAGAGCCTTTTAACGGATCGCTGATTCTGGCCAAACCCACGCATCAGGAGTTCCGGGCCTACGAGGGAACCCGCTGGCGGGATTCGGCACCGGTGGTGGTTCGGGATATGCTGGTCAGCAGCCTTCGTCAGAGTGGCGCCTACGCGAATGTTATTACGGATACCAATCCGGCACAGGCTGAGTTGACCCTGGTCACCGAACTCTCGGCATTTCATTCGGAAACCCCGGAATCCGGTCCGCAGGTGGTTATCGAGCTGCACCTGCAGATGATTCACAACCGCTCGCGGGCCAGGCTGTGCACTCGCTCTGTGCGGGTTGTGGCACCGGCATCAGGCACATCGGTTGACCAGATTGTTGAGGCCTTCGGAACCGCTGGCAGCAATCTGGCCGCCAGGGTGATTGAATGGGCTACGACGTGTGACTATCCGTCTGACCTGAGGCCTTCTCCGGGAATAGATCCGCCCAAGCAGCCTTGAGGTAGAGGCCCATGGACCAGAGGGTGAGAATCGCGGCGATATAGAGCAACGCCAGGGCGACATTGGCCCAGAGTACACCGGGAGGAAACGCCAGAAGGCCGACAATAGCGGCCATTTGCGCGGTGGTCTTGATCTTGCCGATGTACGAAACCGCCACGCTGGCGCGGCTGCCGATTTCCGCCATCCACTCCCGCAAGGCGGAAATGACTATCTCACGGCCGATGATAACGGTGGCCGGAATCGTCAGCAGAATCGCCGAGTGCTCCTCGATCAGCACAGCCAGTGCAACGGCTACCATGAGTTTGTCCGCGACCGGGTCCAGGAACGCGCCGAACGGGGTGCTCTGGTCGAGTTTGCGGGCCAGATAACCGTCCAGCCAGTCGGTGGCCGCCGCCAATCCGAAAATGGCCGCGCTCACGAGGTAGCTCCACCCCACCGGAAGATAGAAAATCACCACGAACACCGGAATCATGATGATGCGGGAGAGGGTGAGGATGTTTGGTAAATTCATGCTGTCCTTACTCGTCGTGCAATGCTGCGTATATGGTTTCGGCCAGTGATTTGCTGATGCCCTGCACTTTGGTCATCTCATCAACCCCGGCCTTGCGGAGTTCCTGTATTCCGCCAAAATATCGAATCAGGTCGCGACGCTTCTTCGGCCCCACGCCCTCAATGCCTTCCAGTGTAGACTGCCGGCGCTTTTTGTCCCTCCGGGCCCTGTGCCCGGTAATAGCAAAACGGTGGGACTCATCCCGGATATGCTGGATCAGGTGCAGCGCTGGCGAATCTGCCGGCACCCGGAACACATCCCCGGTCATCGCATCAATAAGCTGCTCCATGCCTGCACGACGGGTCACGCCCTTGGCGACACCGATCAGCGGGATATCGGAAATCTCTAGTTCATCAAAAACTTCCCGGGCAATATTCAACTGCCCCTTACCACCGTCTATGAAGACCAGATCCGGGCGTTTGCCCTCGCCGGCCACCATCCGCTTGTAGCGACGGGAAAGCACCTGGCGCATGGCTGCGTAATCATCGCCGGCCGTAACCCCCTCGATATTGTACAGGCGGTAATCACTCTTCACGGGGCCATTCTCATCGAAAACCACGCAGGATGCGACGGTATTTTCCCCGTGGCTGTGGCTGATATCGAAACACTCCATGCGTGACGGCGTCTCCGACAGCTCCAGAAGATCCCTCAGGGCCAGCAGGCGCCGGTATACGGTCTCCTTGCTCGCCAGGTGAGTGAGCAGGGTCTGGCGGGCGTTGGTCATGGCCAGTTCCAGCCACCGGCGGCGTTCACCGCGAACATTGCCCCGAATCCGGGTTTCCCGGTTTGCAGACTCGCTGAGGGCCTGGGCCAACAATTCCTGGCCTTCCACCTCAACCGGCACCAGGATATCCCGCGGAATCTCCCGCCGGGTGTTGCCGCCGAAATAGTACTGCCCGAGGAAGGCACTGAGCAGTTCGCCCTCGGTCTGCTCGATGGAGTAGCGAGGGAAGTAGTCCTTGGTGCCGAGCACACGGCCACCGCGCACGATGATCACTACGATGCAGACGATACCCGCGTCCTGGGCAATTGCGATGACATCCGCATCGCCGCCCTCACCGTCTACCGACTGCTGTTCCTGGACATGGCGCAGATGATTGATCTGGTCGCGATAGGCCGCCGCTTTCTCGAACTCCACGTTCTTGGAAGCGGCCTCCATGGCATTCATCAGATCGTGGAGGATCGCAGGGTTTTTCCCCTCCAGAAACATGGTCGCGTGGCGGATGTCCTGCTGGTACTCCTCGGGCGTAATGTATTCAACACACGGTGCCGTGCAGCGGTTAATCTGGTACTGCAGGCAAGGCCTCGTGCGATTCCTGAAAAAGCTTTCACTACAGTTTCTTATGCGGAAAATCTTCTGTAACACATTAAGACTTTCCTTGACCGCACCCGAGCTCGGAAACGGCCCGAACCAGGTGCCGCCACCCTTTTTAGTGCGCCCACGACGGAACGTCAGCGAGGGGTAATCGCTATGCGACGACAAATAGATATAGGGATAGGACTTATCGTCACGGAGCAGGATGTTATAGGGCGGCCGTAACGATTTGATCAGGTTCTGTTCGAGCAGCAGCGCCTCGGTTTCACTGCCGGTAATCGTCACTTCGATAGAGGCAATCTTGCCCACCAGGGCTTCGGTCTTGGGCGCCAGACCGGTCTTGCGGAAGTAGCTGCCAACCCGTTTTTTAAGGTTGCGGGCCTTGCCCACGTAAAGCACCGAGCCACCCTCGTCGTACATTCGGTAGACGCCGGGCCGCTCGGTCAACTGTTTCAGGAAGCTCTTGCTGTCAAACTCCCCGATGTGGGTGCTCTCAGGGTCAGACCTTGTCGGCATCAAGCAACCCGAGCCGCACTGCCATCAGGGCCAATTCGACATCACTGGAAATTTCCAGTTTCTCGAAGATCCGGTAGCGGTAGCTGTTCACGGTTTTAGGGCTCAGGCACAGCTTGTCCGAAATGTCCTGCACCTTCTGGCAATCCACCACCATCATCGCTATCTGCATTTCCCGCTCGGAAAGCCGGTCGAAAAGCGAGAGCTCGCCGTCCTCGTCCCGATCGCCGCCGCCCAGTTGCTTCAGGGCCATCTTCTGGGCAATTTCCGGGCTGATATAGCGCTGGCCTGTGTGAGCCATACGAATGGCGCGGACCATCTCTTTGATATCCGCGCCCTTGGTGATGTAGGCGGTAGCACCGCTTTGCATGACGCGCGTCGGATAGGGGTCGTCCGCGCAGGCGGTTACCACGATCACGCGAATGGAATCATCAATGCGGAGGATACGACGGGTTGCCTCAAGGCCTCCGATACCCGGCATGCGGATATCCATGAGCACAATGTCCGGACGCTCCTGGCGGACGAAATCGATGGCATCCTCTCCGGATGGCGCCTGCCCGATGACTTCAATGTCCGGGTTGTCAGCCAGCATCCGGGTAATACCGGACCTCACCAGCTCATGGTCATCTACAACCAGTACCCTGATCAAAATTCACCTCGCACACGGCTTTCGGAAAACAGCGCGATTGTAACGTTTAGTTCCTGCCCCGGGTAGGTGCAAACACAAATACCGTGACACACCTGACGCCTAAGCCGGCACACCCAGCCCGGCGGTGTTTTCCACGGGATCGAACCAGACCACCAGATCGCCCCGGCGCACCGCAGACATTACCCTGCTCTGCTCGCCCATCGGGTTCTCGGTGTCGTTCAGTCCGTGGTATCGGGTGCAGTACTCTTCCACCAGGCCCTGGAGCTGGTCTTCGGTCAGCAACTCTTTGTCGACAACGAATTTTTCCTGTCTGGGGTCTTGCTCGGGCTGGTTTTCGGCGCTGTCGGTCATACTACCTCCTTTGACGCCACCATGTTACGAGTTATGGTGGCGAGGTAGAAGCCCGGAGGGGGGATCCGGGCAAACAATCCTTGATCAGGCTGGTTCTGCGGCCGTTCGGAAACGTGCGATCAATTGTCGCATTGAGACCGACTCCTGCCTGAGCGCTTCGCTGATGGTCCGGGTTTGCTCGACGGTTTCAATGAGGAAATCGGCGCTTTCGTCCAGCGCTGTTGAACGGCGGCCTACCCGCCCGATCTCGTCCCGTTGAAACGCAACCGCAGAGCTGATCTCGGCGCTGTGGTTCTCAAGATCCACGAACTGGCCCTGCAGGGATTGAAGGTGTCCCTTGAGGGCAGCCAGATGCTCTCGGTTGCTGCTGCCGGCATCGCGCATTTCCTCCAAAAGCGCATCGACGCTGCTTACGCCGGATACGAGGTCCTGCACCCACTGGGAGATATCCCGGGTAGAGTCGGAGGTGCGACGGGACAGGGTCCGAACCTCATCGGCTACAACGGCAAATCCACGACCGTGCTCCCCTGCTCGAGCCGCTTCGATCGCTGCGTTCAGTGCCAGCAAGTTGGTCTGCTCGGCAATATCGGCAATCACTCCGATGACCTGCTCAATCTTGCCCGTGGATTCGTTAAGGGCATGAATGGATCCTGAAACGCGCGAAATGACATCCACCGTATGTTCCGCGGCGCCCTCGCTGGTGGTGAGTCGATGCTGGACTTCTTCGTTGGCCGCCACCGCCGATTTCACAGTACTGGCAGACTCATCTGTGGCTCGCTCGATGGCCGAGGCCTGGTCCGCAATGGCGGCCATGGATTGGCTGACGTCGTGGATCTGCTTTCGGGTTTGCTCGGAGGCGGACTGGAGGGATTCCGCACCGTTATCCAGGGCGCCGGAACGCTCATCCAGACCACCGGCAGCCGACCGGATGTCTGCGATGAAATGCTCGAACCGGGAAACCAACCCACCC
>NZ_DDOI01000027.1:19135-19364 GCF_002341575.1 Marinobacter sp. UBA2498
GTGCATTGGCAACACCAGCCACTTCGTCGCGCCCTTTCAGGACTGGCACCCGTGTAAGATCGGCGTTCTTTTCCATGGCAACCAGATCGTTTTGCATACCCTGCAAGCGCAGAATAACCGACTGCCTCAACCACCAGGTCATGGCGATAACAATAAGCAGAAAGGATACGGAACCGGCAATCACAAAGGTCTGCTGGCCAGCCAGAAACGACAGCAACTCGTCGGCGCC
>NZ_DDOI01000018.1:0-427 GCF_002341575.1 Marinobacter sp. UBA2498
GACCGGCTGCCCAGGGTATTCATGGCCACCGCCAAGGCTTCGTGGGCCTCGGGTGACAGGGCACCAAGTGACATACCGGCCGAATCAAAGCGGGTGAAGATGTTTTCAACCGGCTCTACTTCCGAAATATCAATCGGCTTGATGTCTTTCCGGAAGACAAGAAGGTCACGGAGCGTCGCAACCGGACGCTCGTTAACCAGACCCGCGTATTCCTTGTAGTGGCCATAGTCGCCGCTGGTCACCGCCTCCTGGAGCTTACCGACCACATCCGGGTTAAAGGCATGATACTCCTGGCCATGGACGTACTTCAGAAGACCGCCCTGAATGATGGGCTTGCGCGGCTTCCAGGCCACGGACGCCAATTGCTCCTGGTCCTGCTGGAAATCGTAGAACCCGGCACCCTGGATTCGGCTGGGCACACCCTTGA
>NZ_DDOI01000018.1:541-3268 GCF_002341575.1 Marinobacter sp. UBA2498
AGCTGGGCGCCACGATAGGAAGTGATGGTGGAAATTCCCATCTTCGACAGTATCTTCAGCAACCCTTTGTTGATGCCCTTCCGGTAGTTATTCTTGGCATCAATCGGATCCATCAGCAGTTCGCCGGTACGGATCAGGTCGTTCAGAACCTGGTAAGCCAGGTACGGATAGACCGCTGTTGCACCAAAACCGAAGAGCACGGCGAAATGATGGGGATCGCGAGCCCAACCGGTTTCAACAACGATGTTGGAATCGCAACGCAGTCCTTTCTTGACCAGATGGTGGTGGACCGCACCGGTTGCCATCAGGGCATTGACCGGCAGTTCACCTTCCTTCAAATCTTTGTCGGTGAGGATCAGCAGCACCTTACCATCCCGGACGGCCTGTTCCGCTTCCTCACAAACCTGGCGAATCGCCTGCTCCAATCCCTGTTCCGGGCGGTAGCTCATGGAAATACGCGCGACCTCGAAACCCGGGCGCTCATTGTTGGCAATCTTGAGGAACTTGGCAGGCGACAGAACCGGTGTCGTCAGAATAATGCGGTCTGCGTGATCGGCGGTTTCCTCGAATACGTTGCGCTCGGCACCCAGACAGGTCTCCAGGGACATGACAATCGACTCACGCAGAGGGTCAATCGCCGGGTTGGTCACCTGGGCGAACTTCTGCCGGAAGTAGTCCGCCACGTGGCGTACCTTGCTCGAGAGCACGGCCATTGGGGTATCGTCGCCCATTGATCCAACCGCTTCCTGGCCGTTCTCCGCAAGCGGACGCAATACCTGGTCACGCTCTTCGAAGGAGACCATGAACATCTTCTGGTGCACCAGAAGCTCGCCGGAATCCATCAGCCTGAAATCCGGGGTGTCCTGATTCAGAGTGGTCTCGACGCGGAGAGCGTTTTCCCGCAGCCAGCGCTTGTAAGGCTGAGCGGTCTTGAGACGCTGATCAATGTCCTTGGTGTGCAGGACTTCACCGGACTCTGTGTCGATCGCCAGCATCTGACCCGGTCCGACACGGCCTTTGGCTACCACATCGTCCGGCTGATAACCGTAAGTTCCGATCTCTGAGGCCAGCGTGATGAAATCATCCTTGGTGATGACCCACCGGGCCGGGCGCAGACCATTCCGGTCGAGCATACAGACGGCATAGCGGCCGTCCGACATGACCAGACCGGCAGGACCATCCCAAGGCTCCATGTGCATGGAGTTGTACTCGTAAAACGCACGCAGCTCTGAATCCATGCTGTCGACATTCTGCCAGGCTGGCGGAATCATCATGCGGACCGCGCGGAACAGGTCAACACCGCCGGCAAGCAGCACTTCCAGCATGTTGTCCATGCTTGAGGAGTCAGAACCGGTGAGGTTCACCAGAGGCTGCAGGGTCTGCAGATCTGGCAATTCCGGAGAGCTGAACTTGGCGGCCCGGGCGATGGCCCAGTTACGGTTGCCGTCGATGGTGTTGATCTCACCGTTGTGAGCCAGATACCGGAACGGCTGGGCCAGCGGCCAGCGTGGCATGGTGTTGGTGGAGAACCGCTGATGGAAAACACAGATGGCGGTCTCGAGATCGGGGTCACCCAGATCCTTGTAGAAGTTGGCCAGATCTGCCGGCATCATCAGGCCTTTATAGGCCAGGGTGCGGTGTGACAGGCTACAGATGTAGAACTCGGGATCGTCGGCCATATCGCTTTCGGCGTGGCGACGGCCCACGAACAGACTGATCGCAAAATCACGCTCCGCCTTGCCACCAGGCACCACGAAGACCTGCTCGATACGGGGCAGGCAATCAAGCGCCATAGGACCGAGACAGCTGTCATCGACCGGCACTTCGCGCCAGCCGAGAATCTCCAGGCCCTGCTCGGTCAACCGTTTCTCGATGGCCGCACGACCAGCCGAAGCCTTGGCTTCGTCGGGGTTCAGGAAGACCTGGCCGACAGCAAAAAGATCACCCGGCTCCTTACCAAACGCTGCCTTGGCGGCTTTTTTCAGAAAGCCATCCGGGCTCTGGATCAGAAGGCCACAACCATCGCCGGTCTTTCCGTCTGCAGCGATACCACCTCGGTGGGTCATGCAGGTCAGAGACTCGATGGCAGTTTGCAACAACTTGTGGCTGGCCTCGCCCTTCATGTGGGCAATCAGACCGAATCCGCAGTTGTCCCTGAATTCATCGGGATGATACAAACCTGTCATCATAAGCGTTCTCTCGCGTAGAAATGCTTTTCAATCAAAGAGTTAATTGGCGCACAGCCAAACAACCACCCTTCGACACTGAAAATGGGGGCTGGCTATTTTACACACGTAGAAATACGTACTCAAATCGGCGTGACGTTATTGTGGGAAGCCGAAACCGGGATTACCAGTCGACAAGGTTATGGAACAACGAGTTAGCGCCGAAACAGCGGCGCTATAAATTGTCGACCGGACGCACCCAGGGTGACCTGGAAGCCAGCTCCTCTGGCAAACCAGCTGCCGCGGCATTTGCCGCCTCCCGGGTAGGAAACTCCCCATAGAATACCATAAACCAGGGCTGGCCTTGCCTTTCCCCGCGGGTGTAGACCAGATCACCAAGCTGTGAATAGCGGGAAATAACGTTCAGAGCAGTCTGTTCGAGATTGCCGGCCACCAGTTGAATGGTCCAGCCTCCACGCGCCCGAACCTGATCAATCGCCGAAAAATACGCCGGGTTTGCCGGAGTGAAGCTCGGCGCGGCCTCTGGCTCTGGCTCTGGCTC
>NZ_DDOI01000018.1:3524-14267 GCF_002341575.1 Marinobacter sp. UBA2498
TGTCTCTGGCTCTGGCTCTGGCTCTGGCTCTGGCTCTGGCTCTGGCTGGTCAGCTTCCGGCTCGGTTACCGGCTCTGTCAATACCGTTTCAGGCTCCACGGCAGGCTGGTCCTGCGACGGCTCTTCCGGGGATGGCACTGAATTCTCTGTTTCAGGCCCAATGGTTATACTCTTTCTCACCGGCTCCGGTGCTTTTACAGTCTCGCCGGCCACGGATTCATCATACTGGCGCGACACAAACCACCAGGAGCCCGCAAGGAGCACAAGGGCCAGCCCGGGCAAAAGGAACCGCTTCCACGGAACGTGCTTAGGGCGATCGACACTCCGCGAGGCCACCATGTCCAGCCAAACGCCCGGAGTCACACGCTTGAGTCGCGCAAAGCTACCCTGGCTCAGGGCGTGAATTTTGGAGACCCGGGCCGGACTCAGAAGTTCCCCTGCCTTGCCGCCGGCAGCGTGAACCCGTGGTTCCAGATAGGCAACGATTTCATCCCTGGTGAGAGGCCGCAGATGTATCTGGTGGACACTTGTGCTCGCATCATCCAGGCCCATCGACTGGACCAGGCTATCCGTTCCGGCAAACACCGGAACGGCAGAAGAGCCACGCTCTGAAGCCAGATAGGCGGACAGGATAAGCCTTAGCAACTCCGTCGGCGCCCGGTCGGCATCGTCAATCAAAAGGACCATACGCTGGCCCTTTCGGACCCGCGATTCAGACCACTTGAAAAAGCCATAAACCAGGTCTCGGGGGCTGTCTTCCGGGCCGAGATTTGAGCGGGAAACCGCTTTCAGGTCCCGGGCAAGGGCCTGGGCGCTGGTCAGCGCTGCCGCCGGTATACGGTGAAAGTCGAGTCTGGATGATTCGCTGCGGACCAGCTCCGCCAGTATTCGGGTTTTGCCCGAGCCAGCAGCTCCGGTTAATAACAGAGCCATATCACCGAAGCCGCATAGATGGCGCAACGCTTCCAGAGCGTGATGACGCATGGCATCCGGAAAGAACGGCGTCTCCATTTCCAGCGGGTTGGCACGGAGGCTGTAGCGCTGCTGCAACCTGGGGAACAGGCCTCCGCCATCAAGACTGTTCAAGCTTTCTTCAGTCACGGGTCTTCCTTGTCTTCTGGTCCGCTACCAAATCATTGATGCCTTCGGGCCGTCATCATATCGAGCTGCAAAAACGCGCAAAGGTGAGAGCAAGGTTTTCAGGACTCACTTCGGATGTGACCACGGCGTCTCCAACCGAACGAAGCAGGACCAGCCTTAAAAGGCCATCCACGTTTTTCTTGTCGACAGCCATCAAACTCATAAAGTCATCGGCCGTCATCGCAGCCGGGGGCTTATCCGGTAAACCGGCCCGGAGGATCAGTCGGTTAATACGATCACAATCGTCACGGCTGATCATCCCTTCAAGCGCGGACAATTCGGCGGCCATCAGCATACCGGTGCCCACTGCTTCCCCGTGCAGCCAGTTGCCATAACCGGCATAGGTTTCGATCGCGTGGCCGAAGGTGTGACCAAGATTCAGGATCGCCCTGAGGCCACCTTCGCGCTCGTCAAGTGCAACAATTTCGGCCTTGCAAGCGCAGGACCTGAAGATGGCCTCTGCCAGCGCCTCCGGATCAAGACTGACCAATGCATCCATGCGCTCTTCAAGCCAGCCAAGAAAGCCCTGATCCCGGATCAGCCCATATTTGATAACTTCCGCCAGCCCCGCTGACACCTCTCTGGCGGGCAAAGTCTGTAGACTTGCCGTGTCTATCAACACCGCTTGCGGCTGATGAAAAGCCCCAATCATGTTCTTGCCAAGCGGGTGATTGATGCCAGTTTTGCCGCCGACAGAAGAGTCGACCTGGGAAAGCAGCGTCGTTGGAATCTGGATGAACGGTACACCACGTTGATAACAGGCTGCTGCAAAACCAGCCATATCCCCGACCACACCTCCACCGAGGGCGACCAGAGTGGTTTTTCGGGTGTGGCGCTGTTCAAGGAGACCGTCAAAGATGCTGTTAAGAGTCTGCCAATCCTTGAACTTCTCGCCATCCGGAAGTACGACGGTATCAACCCGCTTCCCCGGAAAGCAGGCTTTCGCCCGTTCAAGATAGAGTGGTGCCACAGTCTCATTGGTGACGATCATGACCTGCGCCCCGGAAACAAAAGCTGATAGATCCTGAGTGCCGAGAAGACCCTCACCGATAAATATGGGGTAGCTGCGTTCACCGAGCTCTACCGAGAGCTCCCGATACCGATTAGACATGGTTGCGACCTTCCTTACGTATCTGCCTTTTGTGACGCGGCGTTTTCGGGTTCAGCCGATTGACCAGCTGACGTACCACCAGCCGGGGACTCTTTCTGTCCGTGAACATGATGATGTCCGCGAGACCTGAATACAGCGGATCGCGGATTGAGAAAAGTTTCCGCAAGACCGCCTCAGGGTCGTCGTTCTGTAGCAAAGGCCGATTGCGGTCCTTGCGTGTTCGCTCTACCTGCTGCTCTATGGATGTTTTCAGATAGATGACCGTTGCATCTCTCTTGAGAATCGGGTGGTTTTCCTGGCGCATCACAGCTCCGCCACCAGTAGCCAGCACGGTTCGGTCCTCGTGGGACAACTCGTCCAGCATGGCTGTTTCCCGCAAACGGAATCCATCCTCGCCCTCAACATCAAAAATCCACGGAATGTTAGCCCCGCACCGCTCTTCAATGATGCGATCAGAATCAAGAAAACGATAGCCGAGCTCTTTGGCGAGCATCCGGCCAATCGTGCTTTTCCCTGCTCCCATGGGGCCAACCAGGACAACGCGTTTCGGCAAAGACATAACTTCCGCTCAGTTTTGATCAGGCGGGTGAGAATATCACAGGGCCGGTACTTGCATAAGCTCCGTACCCGGCCTGTGGGGAATTCAGGCACAAAAAAGCCGCCGGGTTCCAGGCGGCGGCTTTTTTTCGGGATCCCGGTTACCGGACAAGATCGCTCTTGATGATCTTGGGCGTTATGAAAATTAACAGCTCACTGCGCTCATCAATTTTCTCGGTACGCTTGAAAAGACGACCCAGGTAGGGAATATCCCCAAGGAACGGGGTCTTCGTAGTTTGGGTCGCAACTTGCGACTGGAAGATACCACCCAGCACCACCGTCTCACCGTTGCCAACCAGAACCTGGGTGGTCACCTGGTTGGTATTGATCGAAGGAATACCGGCGGTAACTTCACCACGGGAGTCCTGGTTGACCACCAGATCCATAATAATCTTGTCATCCGGGGTGATTTGCGGCGTCACCTCGAGAGAAAGCACGGCTTCCTTGAACGAGACCGCTGTCGCACCGCTGGAAGACGCTCGCTGATAAGGAATTTCCTCACCGGATTTGATAGACGCTGTCTGGCGATCCGCGGTCACAACACGAGGCTGTGAAACCACTTCGGCCTGGCCGTCGCTCTCCAGCGCAGACAGCTCCAGGTCAACCAGGAAGTCATCGCTGCCCCAGCCAATGGCAAACGAGGAAGTGCCTTCACCGCTCACACCGAGATCGACCGCCAGCGCACCCGGGAAGGTGATTGTACTGCTGTTTCCGGCTGCAGCATCACGCGCCTCCTGCAAGGACTGCTGCGAGCCTCCGACAGTGAATACATTATCGCCACTCACATCGTAAGCGGCACCACCCCAGCGAATACCGAGATCTTCAGCCACATTGGTCTGGGCCCGGACAATTCGCGCCTCGATGGATACCTGCCGCACCGGCACATCCCATGTGGAGACAAGCCGACGGATTTCCTCGAGCTTTTGCGCAGTCTCACGAATACTGATGGTGTTGGTGCGAACATCCGAGGAGACAAATCCGCGGTCTGAAATCAGCTCCTCATCTTCCTTGATCAGGGCAACAATGTCGGCAGCCTTGGCGTAGTTGACCTGAACAATATCCAGCCGTACCGGCGCCAGCTCTGCAATCTGTTTATTGGTTTCCAGCTCCAGCTTTTCCCGGGCAGCAATCTCATCTGCCGGAGCCACCAGCAACACGTTACCGATCTGCCGCTTGTCGAGCCCCTTGGTCTTCAGAATCAGATCCAGAGCCTGGTCCCAGGGAACATTTTGCAAACGAAGCGTGATGCTGCCACCCACCGTGTCACTGGCGACCAGGTTCAGGCCTGTGAAATCCGCAATCAGCTGGAGAACCGAACGAACCTCAATGTCCTGAAAGTTCAGGGAGAGCTTCTCGCCGGTATACGGGAACTTCTCTTCACGGCGTGACTCTGCCTCCTGTTCAGTAAGCTTTTCCACACTGACCGTGAACTGGCTGCCGGACTGATAGGCAATATAATCGTAATTCCCTGCCGGGCTGATCTCGACCACCGCATTGCCATCTTCAACAAAGGTATCGATGCGGGTAACCGGCGTTGCAAAATCAGTAACGTCCAGCCGGCGACGCAGATTGGCAGGAACGGTAATGCCATCCATGGTCAGCCGGATTTTGCCAGCCCGTTCCGACAAGTCCACTGGCGTGCCGGAGCTGCCCAGATCGACAAGAACCCGGCCTTCCCCCTCTTTGCCACGGCGGAAATCCACACCGCCAAGGGCGTTGGCCGAAGAAGAACCCGATGCTCCCGGGCTACTCTGGGAGGACGAAGCAGGCGCGCCAGCCACGGCACCCTGAGCCTCGCCCCCAGCCTCGCCACCAATAGTCATAACCAGTGAATCGCCACTGCGAACCGTGTCGTAAGGAACCAGCTCAACGAGGTTGAAGATCAGCCGCGTTCGGTCCCTGGTTTCCACCACCGTCATACTCTGGGCGTTACCAGACCCCAGAGGAATGCTGCGACTGTCCAGACCGCTGATCGTGTCCCTCAGGTCGACAGCGATGCGAGCAGGGCGCTCAATGGTGTAACCGGTGGGTTCCGGCGGCGGCCCATCGAATTCCAGTGTCACTTCAAGCCGTTCGCCCGGTAGCGACGAAAACGACACGTCTTCCAGCGTGACCGCGTTGGCCAGGCCGGAGAACAACCCAAAAGCAATCACGCTGACGTATACATTGAGTTTTCTGAACATCGCTAGCCTCGACCCTAAACTTTTTTGTACGTGCATGTTTCTTTCAACTTTCATCCAGCCGCTCCCTAGCCTGCGCCTTCTTCGAGGGTCAGCGAGCGAGGACGCTCGACCCAGCCACCCCGGCCATTGGGAACGATTTCAATCAGCTCAATACGGGTTTCACTGACGCCCACGATACGACCGTAGTTCTGCCCCATATAGTTTCCGGTGCGCACCCTGTGGATGCCACCAGTGTCGTCTTCGACAAGAGCGAACAGGCTGCCTGAGGCGCCCTGAAGCGTACCGACCATCCGAAGCGCCTTGAGATCAAAGTTCTCAAGCACCTCTCTTGGCCGGTCCAGATCCGGCTCAACATCACTGACCGGCTTCTCATCCACCATGGTCAGTTGAACGTCGATCGGCGGCTCAAACGGTGCCCGTCTGTCTGCGGCTGAGTAACTGAAGGCTTCATAGGCCTTGAACTCGGGCAGAGGCTCCACGTATCCCCGCGGCTTCGCCCTCGTTTCGGCCATGAACTTGTCAAGATCTGAAAATCCGCTGCCCTGGGAACAGGCTGTCAGGAGAGACACCAGACACACACCCAGCCAGGCTTTTACCGCATGCTTTGCTGCCATGCTCATTCTCCAGCCCGGTAGCGGTAGGTACGGGCCACAACCTGCATATCAAGCCGCTCTCCGTCTCCGCCAGTTGGTTTGATGGTCAAGTCGTGCAGGGTCACGATCCGAGGAAGGCTTGCGACACTGCTGACAAAGGACGCCAGCTCATGGTAGGAACCGGACACCCGGATATTGATCGGCAATTCGGAATAGAAGTCCCGGCGCTGCTCCGGCTGCAGCTTCACTTCCTGGAGCGCAAGACCACTACCCAGGGCGGTATTGGTAATATCCTCCAGCAAACCTGGCACTTCGGTCTCGCTGGGAAGCTGCCTTACCAGCGCGCCAAACGTTTCTTCCATCTCCGCCATCTGAGCCTTGAAGACTTCAAGATTCGCCACTTGGTACGCTTTTTCTTCGTACTTCTTGCGAAGCTCCTGCTCCGTTTTTTCAACGCGTTCAAGCTGGGCGGACTGATCCTTGATAAAGAACCAGTACCCACCCCCGATAATGAGCCCGAAGATGATCAGAACCACAATGGCCTTGATCGGTGCTGGCCAGATACCTGCGTTGTTGACGTCGAGGTCGTTGATATCAAATTCATTAAGGCTTTTAAGTGAGTCCGCGAGGCTCATTACTTATCCTCCCCTTCGGGCTCAGGTGTTTTTTGTTGTACCGAGAGTTGAAACTGACTGTACCCGGCCCGGCGGCTGTCAGCTGCCGACACGTTTGATAGGTTGGGATCAGCAAACCAATAGGACTCCTCGAACTGACGCATCAACGTGGAAACGCGGCTGTTGGATTCCGCCATGCCCACGATATCCAGCCGGTCTCCTGTGCGCTTGAGGTCAGTATAGAAAAGACCATCGGGCAGCGTTCTGACCAGCTCGTCAAAAACCCGGACAATAACCGGGCGTTTACCCTGAAGGTCCTGGATAACATGCATCCGGGCAAGCAGCTCATCCCGTTTGCGTTTGAGATTCTCGATTTCCTTGATCTGCTGATCCAGCTTCTTGGCCGCCGTTTCAATATAAGCGTTCCGCGATTGCTGGTAAGCGATCCGGCTGTCCATATCGGACTTCCAGAGGAATACCAGGCCACCGGCAATGATCGCCGCACCAAGAATCATCACGACGAACTGTTTCTGCTTTTCGGCACGAAGTTCTTCGCGCCAGGGTCGGAGGTTAATCTTTGCCATCAGTCGAAGCTCCTCATTGCCAGGCCGCAGGCAATCATCAGGGAAGGCGCATCATTACTCAGTGCCGACGCGTTCACCTTCGAACCTACCGCCATATCTGCAAAAGGATTCGCGACCATGGTCGGCGTTCCCGTTTTTTCTTCGACCATTTCAGTGAGCCCCTGAATCGAGGCCGTGCCTCCGGCCAGAACTACGTAATCGACGGCATTGTATTGACTGGCACCAAAGAAGAACTGAAGCGCGCGGGCAACCTGCTGCACGACAGCCTCGCGGAACGGCGTAAGCACTTCTGACTCGTAATCGTCAGGCAGTCCGCCCTGCTTTTTCGCAAGACCGGCTTCCTCGAGCGACAAACCGTATCGGCGCTGGATTTCCTCGGTCAGCTGTTTGCCACCGAAAATCTGCTCTCGCGTATAAACGGTCTTGCCACCGGCCAGAACACTCAGCGTGGTCATGGTCGCGCCAATGTCCACGATCGCTACCACCAGCTCCTCTCCCTGAGAGTCCAGCTGAGGCTCGATCAGTGCGTAGGCACGCTCAAGGGCATAGGCTTCAACGTCAACCACCTTGGTAGTCAGTGAAGCAATCTCGAGTGCATCCTCGCGGATGTCGACGTTTTCCTTCCGGCAAGCAGCCAGAAGCACATCCACCTGGTCGGGGTTGTTCTCGGAAGGTCCCTGAACCTCGAAATCGATGGCCACTTCATCCAGCGGGTATGGAATATATTGATCGGCCTCCAGGGCAATCTGATCTTCCATCTCGAATTCGTTCAGGCCGCCATCCATCTGGATGAGCTTGGTAATAACTGCAGAACCTGAAACCGCAACAGCCACCTGTTTGACACCAGAACGGGACTTGGAAGCTACGCGCTTCATTACCTCGCCCACAGCTTCTACGTCCGTAATATTCTTTTCCACCACGGCATTGGCCGGCAAAGGCTCCACCGCGTAGCTTTCGACCTTATAACGGTCGCCCTGCTTCGATAGCTCCAGAAGTTTGACCGAGCTGGAGCTTATATCCACGCCCAGCACTGCACTGGATTTCTTTCCTAATCCAAACACGCGCTCACCCTATACCTGGTTAGATGCACCCGGTTACGTAACTTATGTGTTTTTTATTTAAGAGAATTTCTTCACCATTCCGTCTACAATGCGTGTTCTTCTTTAGTTGAGAACTATTGCAGCGGTGAAGCACCTCTTCCATCCTAAAGCAATTTCTCAAATGATAGACCTATATCCAACAGTTGTCAGAAAAAAATGTCTCATTTGTTGCGCACATCTCGCCTTTTTGCCTGGTTGTTTCTTACCGGACTGAGTGTCGCCGTTATCGTAACGTCAGGCTTCTATCTTTACCTTCGCCCTGGCCTTCCGCCGGTACATCAGCTTCTGGACATCAAGCTTCAGACGCCATTACGGGTCTATAGCAAAGACAACAGATTAATAGCAGAATTCGGTGAAAAGAGAAGGGCACCCATCACAATCGAACAGATCCCAACAATTCAGTTACAAGCCTTTATGGCAGCTGAAGACTCGCGTTTTTACGAGCACTTCGGGGTCGACATCAAAGGCCTGGCGCGGGCTGCAATCGAACTGGTCTCTACCGGCGAGATCCAGTCCGGGGGCAGTACCATCACAATGCAGGTTGCAAAAAATTACTTTTTGTCACGGGACAGAACCTTTATCCGGAAGTTCAACGAGATACTTCTGGCTCTTCAGATCGAACGTGAACTGGATAAAAACCGCATTCTCGAGCTCTATCTGAACAAGATCTATCTGGGCAATCGGGCCTACGGAATTGCCGCCGCTGCACAGGTTTATTACAACAAGCCGGTCTCGGAACTGTCCCTGGCCCAAATGGCCATGCTCGCCGGCTTGCCAAAAGCGCCCTCGGCATTCAACCCCCTGGCCAATCCGGACCGTGCGATGATCCGGCGCAACTGGATTCTCGGACGAATGCGCGACCTGGGATACATCACTCCGGATGCCCACGAACTTGCTGTTTCCGCCCCCATTACTGCCAGCTACAACAGCACGGAGACTGAAGTCGACGCCGACTATGTTGCCGAAATGGCGAGATCCGAGATGGTTCGGCGGTTCGGCGAGGACGCCTACACCGATGGCTACACCGTCACCCTCACAGTTGACGGCAAGAAACAGCAGGTTGCCACAGAGGCATTAAGAGACGGCCTTGAAGCCTATGATCGGCGCCACGGCTTCAGGGGCCCCATTGGGGAGATTGATCAGGAAACCCTCGCCGAGAGTGAGCCATCAGATCTGATCCTGAACTACCCTCGCGTGGAGTCCCTGCTTCCCGCAATCGTCACAGAGGTTGACGACGAATCCGGCAAAGTGGCGGTGCACGCGCGCCGCATCGGCCCCGCCACCATGGCTTTCGAAACCATGACCTGGGCGAGGCGCTACAAAACTGAAAATCTCACAGGCCCTGAGCCTGAGAAGCCCTCCGATGTTGTGGCTCCCGGCGACGTTATCTATGTGCGCGCCCAGAACCCGGAATCGGCCTCGCTAGAGCCAGAAGCCAACGGGAACGAATCCCCGAATGAGCAGTCGGAGCAGCTCGCTGAAGCCTCTGTTGCGCTTGCTCAAATCCCGAGGGTTGAAGGCGCGCTCATTTCACTGAAAGCCAAAACCGGCGCCATTGAGGCACTGAGCGGAGGCTACAGTTTTGGTCAGAGCAAATATAACCGTGCCATACAGGCAAGACGACAGCCTGGCTCCACCTTCAAGCCCTTTCTTTATCTGAGCGCCCTGGAAAGCGGCATGACACCGGCGACCATCTACAACGATGCGCCGATTGTCTTCGATGACTCGGAACTGGAGACTGCCTGGCGCCCCCAGAACTCCTCCGGACAGTTCTATGGCCCAACCCGCCTGCGGGAAGCACTCTATCGCTCACGCAACCTGGTCTCAATCCGACTGCTGCGCGACCTAGGCATCCGGAACACGCTGGATTACCTGGCACAACTGGAAATCCCGGTAGAAAACATGCCGGACGATCTGTCACTCTCCCTGGGCAGCGGGCAGCTTACTCCCATGGAACTTGCCCGAGGCATGGCCGTGATTGCCAACGGAGGCTACGACGTTGAACCCTACCTCATCGAGACTATCACTGACTTTAGCGGTGAGACCATTTACCAGGCGCCGAAAACCGTTCTGTGCGACAAAGACTGCAACGACGGTACAGGACAGGAACCATCGGGCGAGCAAGAAGGCTCGCCAAGCACCGTCGCCAATGTTTCTGAAACAAGTGAGGACTCGCCCGAGGTTCGGGTTATGCCCAGACTGGCGGACGAACGCTCGGTCTTTATTCTGCATTCAATGATGCAGGACGTCATTCGTCGCGGTACCGGCAGACGGGCGCTGGCCCTTGGCCGGGATGACATCGCCGGCAAAACCGGCACCACCAACGAACAGAAAGACACCTGGTTTGCCGGCTTCAATCACGAAGTGGCAACAACTACCTGGGTCGGATTCGACCAACCGGCACCTTTGGGCAGACGCGAATTTGGCGCCAGCACCGCGCTCCCCATCTGGCTGGACTATATGGAAGTGGCGCTCGAAGGGGCACCCTCTTCCTTCATGCCTCGACCCAATGGCATCGTCAATATCCGGATCAACCCCGAAACCGGACAGCGTGCAAGGCCGGGCGAGGATGGCATTTTTGAGGTCTTCCGGGAAGAGGATGCGCCACCGCCCCTGACATCCGAAACCGAGAACGACCGCAATGGAGGCTCCGAGGAAGACGACCTGTCAAGGCGAATCTTCTGACATCAGGAGCAGGCACAAAAAAACCGGCGGGATCACCGCCGGTTTTTTTATACCCTGGATGACAGATCAGATAATGTCGTCCATTGACTTCAGCGGGTAGTGCGCAGGGTATGGATTACGTGCAACGCCGGAATCC
>NZ_DDOI01000018.1:14326-16459 GCF_002341575.1 Marinobacter sp. UBA2498
CCGGAATCCACGGCAGCGCGAGCAACGGCGGCCGGCACAACTTCCAGCAAGCGGACGTCCATCGGCTTGGGAATGATGTACTCTTTCCCGAACTCGAAACTCTCCACACCGTATGCCTCGCAAATTTCCTGAGGCACAGGCTCCTTGGCCAGCTCACGGATTGCATTGACGGCCGCCACCTTCATTTCCTCGTTGATCGCGGTGGCACGAACGTCCAGCGCTCCACGGAAAATGAACGGGAAACCCAACACATTGTTAACCTGGTTCGGATAATCAGAGCGACCGGTGGCCATGATCAGATCATCGCGGGTTGCCAGGGCAATTTCCGGGCTAATCTCCGGATCCGGGTTGGAGCAGGCGAAAACGATCGGCTTGGGAGCCATTTTCTTGAGCTGTTCAGCAGTCAGGAGATCCGGACCGGACAGCCCCAGGAATACGTCAGCACCATCAATCGCGTCGTCCAGAGTGCGCTTGTCCGTGTCGTTGGCGAACATTGCCTTGTACTGATTCAAATCATCACGACCAGAGTGGATCACACCCTTGCGGTCAAGCATGAAGATGTTCTCAGAACGAATACCGCAGCTGATCAGAATCTTCATGCAGGCAATGGCGGCAGCACCGGCACCCAGGCAGACCACCCTCGCCTCTTCAATCTTTTTGCCCTGCAGCTCGAGGGCATTGATCATGCCGGCTGCAGTTACGATGGCAGTACCATGCTGGTCATCGTGGAAGATGGGCACGTTGCACTTTTCGATCAGCGCGCGCTCAATTTCAAAGCACTCGGGCGCTTTGATGTCTTCCAGATTGATACCACCGAAGGTATCTGCAATACGCTCAACTGTTTCGATAAACGCCTGCGGGCTCTCGGAATTGACTTCAATATCGAAGACATCAATTCCGGCAAAGCGCTTGAACAGTACGCCCTTGCCTTCCATAACCGGCTTGCTTGCCAGCGGACCCAGGTTACCCAGACCAAGAATCGCAGAACCATCAGAGATGACAGCCACCAGGTTGCCCTTGGCAGTGTACTTGTATGCGTTCTCCGGGTCCTTTGCGATCTCGCGGACCGGTTCGGCAACCCCGGGGCTATACGCCAGGGAAAGGTCGCGGGAGGTCTTGGTTGGCTTGGTGATTTCGACACTCAGCTTACCAGGCCGCGGCTTGGCGTGATATTCAAGGGCTGCTTCTTTCAGATCTTGAGACATTGCCACTGTTCCGTTTGTCACGTTTAAAGGTAGTGAACCGCCGAAGCCAGAGAGCCTCGGATCAACTCCAAATCGAAGGCCCCTACTCGGCGGAGCGCGCCATTATGGCCCGCCAGCCCGGAAACGACAAGTGCCTCATGAACATTTTGTGAACAGTCAATAGGGCTAATTGCGTATGTATCTTATAGGTACACTCTGACAACCGAGCACAAAAAAAGCGCCCGAAGGCGCTTTTCCCGAATCCAGCTCGATCAGTCTTTCTTGGCGCCGATGCGACCACCGAAACGCTTCTGGAAACGGTCGATACGACCACCGGTATCCATAACTTTCTGCTTGCCGGTGTAGAATGGGTGGCACTGGGAACACACATCCAGCTGCAGATCATGGGTGTAGGTAGAACGAGTCTTGAATGTATTACCGCAAGAGCAGGTCGCAGTAATCTCTTCGTACTTCGGGTGGATACCTTCTTTCATGGCGAACCTCGTTAGGTCATGCCGCTACCTGATCACGGGGCATCGAATCTGCCCAGGCGCCAGGCACCGCACGTTTGAATCAATTGAGAAGACGGGGCACAATCATGCCCTGCCGGAAACAGACCGCGAATCTTACTTGCAATTAGTTCTGCAGGCAAGCACCACACTGACTTCCGGACTCGCCCACCTTGGATTTCGCGGCAGGCCGCCGACTAGACAGGATAAGGAAAAACCGTGACACCCGTCATCCCGTGGAGCACTCAGTGCCGTTGATCGCACGCATTGCCTTGAATCGTCCCCTGCGTCGACTCTTCGATTACATTATCCCGGAAGGCCTTGAACTGACGCCTGGTCAGAGGGTGCGAATACCCTTTGGCCGGCAGCAGGCAACGGGTCTTGTTGTTCAGGTGGGCGTTGAGCCTCCTCCCGGCATCACTCTCAAGGCTGTGGCAGGG
>NZ_DDOI01000018.1:16549-18112 GCF_002341575.1 Marinobacter sp. UBA2498
ATGGAAAACTGGCCTGCATTGCCCGTGGAAACCTTCAAGCTTCTCAGTTGGGCAAGCGACTATTACCAGCATCCGCTCGGCGAATGCCTGTTCACTGCCCTGCCCCCAGCACTCAGACGAGGACGCATTGCAGAGGAAAAAAAGGATCAGTGGTGGCTGGCAATCGACAGCGGCTCGACGATTCCCGCGAATGCGCATAAACAAAAAGCCCTTTGGGATTGGCTGAACCAGCGATCCAACGGCGCCCCGACAACCGATATTCTGAGGGCGGGATTCAACCGGGCGCAACTCAAGGCACTGCAGGAGAAGCAACTGATCGAGGTTGTCTCGCCAGCCCGACCGGCGGATTTCAATGAAGCCCCCGAGCTGCTGGCCCGCCGACCCAGATTATCCGAGGCGCAGACATCTGCCGCAGACCAGCTGGCTAGCCCGAACGAAGGGTTTGCCGCGTTCCTTCTGTACGGCATCACCGGTAGCGGAAAAACCGAGATCTACCTTCATTACCTGAAAGAACACCTGGGAAATCAGGATCAGGCCCTGGTACTGGTTCCGGAGATCAATCTGACGCCCCAAACGGTCGCCCGATTCCAGCGCTATTTTGGCGCACGGATTGTCGTATGGCACTCAGCGCTGAACGACAATGAACGTCTGACGACATGGCTGAAAGTGCGGAACGGCGAGCCCGTTATCCTTGTAGGTACGCGATCGGCTGCTTTGCTACCGTTCACCAACCTGCGAACCATCATCGTCGATGAAGAGCACGACAGCTCTTACAAGCAGGGTGAAGGTTTTCGGTACTCCGGCCGGGACCTGGCCGTCTACCGCGCACACCTGAACAAATGCCCCGTAATTCTGGGATCCGCCACTCCGTCGCTGGAATCCGTTCATAATGCAGAGCAGGCCAAATACCATCTGGTAAAGCTTGAAGAGCGCGCCGGCAATGCTGCGCCCCCGGTCATCAGCTTGCTGGATATCCGGAGTCGCCCATTGGAGGGCGGCCTCTCCCGCCCTGCCTTGAATGCCATCGAACAGATTCTGGCAAAAGGTGAGCAGGCGCTGGTTTTCGTCAATCGGCGAGGGTTTGCCCCGGTCATGATGTGCTTTGACTGCGGCCACATGGTTGAATGCCCGCGCTGCGACACTCGCCTGACCTACCACCGCCGGGACCGGGCGATGAGATGCCACCACTGCGACTACCAGACGGCGGCGACCGAGCAGTGCCCAAAGTGCAAGAGTGAGGCCTTCAAACCGGTTGGGCAGGGCACCGAGAGAACGGAGGACATTCTTGCCACGGCTTTCCCGGATACACCGGTGGTGCGAGTGGATCGCGACAGCACGCAGCGCAAAGGCAGCATCCAGGGCATCCTGAACCAGGTAAACACCGGCAAACCGTGCGTGCTTGTGGGCACCCAGATGCTGGCGAAAGGACACGACTTCCCGAATGTCACACTCGTGGTGGTGGTAAACGCGGATGGTGGGCTGTTCAGCGTGGACTTTCGCGCCCCCGAGCAACTCATACAGACCCTTCTGCAGGTCAGTGGCCGCGCCGGACGGGGCACAAAG
>NZ_DDOI01000018.1:18181-19740 GCF_002341575.1 Marinobacter sp. UBA2498
ACGGGGCACAAAGCCCGGCAAAGTGCTTGTGCAAACCTGCCACAGCGACCACCCGCTGTTAAAGACACTGTGCGAAGGCCACTACCTCGACATCGCCGACCAACTCCTGAAAGAGCGGGAAGAAGGCCAATTCCCGCCATTCCGCGCCATGGCTATCTTCAGGGCAGAAGGCGACACCATGGAGAAAAGCTTGCAAGTGCTGGATACAATTAAGCCCCTCGCGAATACCACAGGCATCGAAACCTGGGGACCGTTGCCAGCCATGATTGCCCGGCGCGCCGACAAGCACCGCGCGCAACTGATCCTCAACGCCCGCAACCGGAAAAAGCTGAACAGCCTGCTTACCGGAATCTGTCAGGAACTGGACCAGAGAAAGCTGCCTGCCGGGGTCAAATGGATGATTGATGTTGATCCGCAGGAAACAGGATAATTTGAGCCGAGACTGCGGAATCCCGAGCCTTTTGCTTGCAGCCAAACTTTCCGCGATAATAGCCGCCTTCTGTTTTCAACGGGCCTCCTGCCCCGAATCCAATTCTCCTGTAAACCGAGTCATCTGACAGCATGAAAGAGACCGTTTCCGATCTGCTCCAGTCTGCACTGGCAGCACTCCAAGCCGATGGCACGCTGCCTGCGGACCAGTCCTTCACTCCACAGGTGGGCAATACCAAGGACAAGTCCCACGGCGATTATGCCTGCAACATTGCCCTGGTTGCCTCGAAAGCGGCTGGCTGCGCGCCCCGCAAACTGGCGGAGGCTCTGATCGAGAACCTGCCTGAGAGCAGTGCGGTGGAGAAGGTGGAGATTGCCGGGCCCGGTTTTATCAACTTCTTTATGAGCACTGCGAGTGCCTTCGAAGTGGTCAATACCATACTGGATGAAGGCGATCGTTTCGGCCGCAACAATCAGGGCCAGGGCGAAAAAGTTCAGGTGGAGTTTGTCTCGGCCAACCCCACAGGCCCCCTCCACGTTGGCCACGGCCGTGGCGCTGCGATCGGCGACTGCCTTTGCCGGCTGTTGGAAGCAAACGGTTACGATGTAACCCGGGAGTTCTACTACAACGACGCCGGGGCGCAGATTGATAACCTGGCGCTCTCAGTCCAGTCGCGGGTGAAAGGTCTGACGCCGGACGACGAAAGCTGGCCGTCGGACGGCTACCGGGGCGATTACATTGTTGATGTTGCCAAGGCCTACCTTGCTGGCGACACCGTCACAGCGGACGATCGGGAAGTGACCGCCAAGGCGGACCCCGAAGACCGCGACGCCATCCGCGAATTCGCCGTCGCCTACCTGCGCCGGGAGCAGGACCTGGATCTGAAAGCCTTCGGCGTTCAGTTCGATGTCTATTTCCTGGAATCCTCCCTGTACGAGGACGGCAAGGTTGAAGCCACGGTCAAACGCCTGCAAGAAAATGGCTACACCTACGAGCAGGATGGTGCCATGTGGCTGAAAACCACAGAGTTCGGCGACGACAAGGATCGGGTCATGCGCAAGAAGGACGGTGGCTACACCTACTTCCTGCCGGATGTCGCCTATCACCTGGACAAGTGGCAACGGGGCTT
>NZ_DDOI01000091.1:0-232 GCF_002341575.1 Marinobacter sp. UBA2498
GCACATCCATGTGCGCTTGACGTCGGCCATCCATGGCCGCCGACATTCTGGCAAAGGCCCACACCCGCCAAGCTTCAGGAATCGGAGATATAGGAAGTCACCTTGGGCTCTAATCTCAGCGTGCCTTTTGACGGTCTGCGATTACTGAATTTCTTGAAGAACAGGGGTGTTGCCCCCTCCCAAAAATGTCTGTGGCCAAGGATGGCCACAGCCAAGCGCACATGGATGTGCT
>NZ_DDOI01000091.1:422-4340 GCF_002341575.1 Marinobacter sp. UBA2498
ATGTGCTCGTAGCGTTTTTTGGGAGGGGGCAACACCCCTGTTCCTCCTCTGAAACCAGAAGGCTAGGAGCCCAAGCTAGGAGCCCCACCCGAGCCAAAGGGTTTAACGAGAACAATGAGCCGGGGAAGCAGCGTAAGAGCCCCCACCAGAGCCATGAACATGGCAAACCCCGTAAACAACCCGAAGTAGATGGTCGGGATGAAGTTGGACAGCACCAGTATCGAGAACCCGGAGATGATGGTCAGCGAGGTAAAGAACATGGCCTGGCCGATGCTTCGGTGGCAGCGGTGCATGGTGGCGATGTAGTCGCCGTCTTTCTGGAACTCGGTTTTGAACCGGTGGATGTAGTGGATGGTGTCGTCCACGGCGATGCCGACGGTGATGGCCGCGACGGTGATGGTCATCATATCCAGCGGGATTCCGAGCCAGCCCATCAGACCGAGCACGGAGCCGGCGGCGATCAGGTTGGGGGCGATGCCGATCAGGGCCAGTTTCAGTGAGCGGAACAGGATCAGGAACATCACCATGATGGCCGCGAAGACCACGCCGATGGTTTTGATCTGGGAATCGAACAGGCTCTGCAGCATGTTGTTGTACATCACGGTCATGCCGGCAAAGAGCACCTGATCTTCCGAGTAGCCCAGTTCTGTGGTCAGGTGATTATGGATGCGGTCCAACAGCTCCTGTCGACGCAGTTCCGGCATGGTCTCCAGGATCCGGATGCTGAAGCGGGCCTGGTCGTGTTCCTCGGATATATAGGGCGTCAGCAGGGTGTCCTGCAGGTCATCCGGCACGGCAGCCGGAACGAACGCCAGCTCCAGGGCATCCAGGGGCTCGCCCTGGTTGATTTGGGCCAGGATCTCCAGCGTGGTGTTGATCGACAGCACCTTGCCGGTTTCCGGTAATCCGTCCAGATACTCGTGAACGGCTTCCAGTTCTTGCATTTTCTGGTAGGTGTACCAGGTATCCCGGTACTCTTCGCCGGCGCCACAGTCCTCCACGAACGGGTCACAGTCGCTGGCAAACGGGTCGCCGGTGCCTGCGCCTTCCGGTGGCGGATCGTCGGTGATGACCACGTCCAGGGGCGTGGTGCCGCCCAGGCGGTTGTCGATGGTGACCATGCCCTGATGGATTTCGGTGGAGGATTTGAAATAGTCGATGAAGCTGTTTTCCACCGTCAACTTGCTCAGGCCGATAACGCAGAGCACCGCAATCACGCCGGATCCGACCAGTACCGTCTTGCCGAAGTGTTCGGTGAACCGGGCAAAGGCATCGGTGAAGGGGACCCGGTCAGAGGTGACCCGGCTGTCCAGTGGCGGGGGCAACAGGGTCAGAAGTGCCGGGAAGATGATAAAGGTAATCAGGAAGGCCACTGCAAGGCCCAGGGTCATCATCCAGCCAAAGTCGATGACCGGGCGAATGCCGCTGAAGGTGAGGGAGCCGAAGGCGACGATGGTGGTGATGGCCATGTAGAAACAGGGCTTGATCATCGCCATCACGGTGTTGCGCAGGGTCTCTCTCGGGCTGGCCTCACGATCATCGTGCTGGAATTCCCGGTAGCGCACGATCAAGTGGATAGTGAGCGACAGGGTCATGATCAGCAGCAGGGAAATAAAGTTGGATGAGATAACCGTCACCGGCCACTGGGCCCAGCCCAGAAAGCCGATCATCAGCCAGACGGTAAAGCTGCAGCACAACAGCGGCACCAGAACCCAGCGCCATTGCCGGAAAATGATGGCCAAAGTGAGCAGCAGAAAAGCCAGGACGCCAAGCCCGAAGGTCGACAGGTCGTTTTCGATGAAGCGGATCATGTCCGCCACAATCATGGGCACCCCGCCCAGGTGGATGTCCGCGCCGTCGCGGTAGGTGTCGAGAATGGAGCGAACCGTGCGGATGGTGGCATCGCGCTCGACCCCGAGGGTTTCGGTAAAGTCGATGAAATCCTGTTTTACCCGTTCCAGTTCGGCCAACTCGGCCTCGGAGGCTTCGCCGGCATCGGCCTTGTCTCTCAGATCGTTGCGTTTTCTCAGCAGTTCAAAATAGCGATCCGGCGTGGGCAGGTTGACCTGTATGGCAGTGGTTCGCCCGTCTTCGCTGATCAGCAGGTTGGGGTAGAGCGGATTGTTCAGAAGCGCCTGGCGGGCTGTGTCCGGCGTTACATCGTGGTCGTCCAGGGTCTTGATCTCGCTGTCCACGGTATCCAGCGTCAGATCCGGGCTGTGGAGCAGGGGTACGTTCAGGATGCTGTTGGTGGAGCCTACGGCTTCCAGGCCTTGCAGTTCATCCCGCAACGCGCCCAGTCTGGCCAGCCCATCTTCGGAGAACAGTTCACCTTCGGGGGTATAGGTGACGATCAGGAAATCATCCGAGGTGGTAAAGCGACGGTTTACCTGGCGGTATTGTTCGAGGGAACGGTCGTTTTCCAGTACCAGCGATTCGGCGGAAGCATCCAGGCGGAATTCGCCGAATTTGATAGCGGCGATGGCTAGAAGGAGGCCAAAACCCGCAAGGATAATAACGGGATGCGGAAAAATCAGGCGGTCATACAGGGCGCGAAGACGATTCATGAACAACTACTCTGCCAGTTCAAACGAGTGCAGAGTGTGCCATAAACCTTAGTGAACCGTGACCTTTGACGAGGCTTCTTCCAGGGAATCGATCAGCTTTTTCAGGCGGCGGCTCATATCCGCGCTCTCGGCAAGCTGGGTCACCATGTTCTGGGTGGTCTCGCGAATGCCCTGAACGTTAGCCAGCACATCGTCGGTGCCGGCGGTCTGGTCTGCCGAGACGTTGGCGATTTCCTGGTTGGTATGATCGATCCGGCTCACCACCTCGTTGATGGCTTCCAGGGCACGGCGGCCTTCCTCGGATTCCTCGACGCAGCGGGTGGCATCCTCAGAACTTCCGGTCATCTGATTTACGGCGGTGTTGATGGCGCTTAGAAGCCGATCGATCGTACCCTGAATCTGATCGGTGGAGTCCTGGACCCGTTGGGCCAGTTTACGGACTTCATCAGCCACGACGGCAAACCCTCGGCCCTGTTCGCCAGCTCGGGCCGCCTCGATGGCCGCATTCAGGGCCAGCAAATTGGTCTGTTCGGCAATGCCCCGGATTTCGGTGATGGCGTGGCTGATTTCATGGCTGTTTTCGGCGAGGGCTTCGACGCTGCTGGCGGAATTGCGTACCACATCGGCAAGCTTGCGGATGCTGTCGGCGCTCTGTCCGACACGGGTGCTGCCGTCGCGAGCGGCATCGCTCGCCTCGTGGGAGAGAGTCTTGGCAATTCCGGCCTGCTCGGCGATGCCGGTGAAGCTCTGCAGCATGGTTTCGATGACTTCCGCGGACCGGTCGGCGCCCTGTTGTTGGCGACCGAGGTCATCCCGACGGGCTTCGGCGGCCGCGGTCAGTTCCTCAACTTCCTGGTGCAGCCGTTCGATGGCTTCCTTCATGCTACGGACCACGCCCACGGTGCGGTCCTGCATGGCGTTGAAGGCGCTGGCCATCTCGCCGATTTCGTCAGTGGAATCCACCACCGCCCGCTGGCTAAGATTGCCCGAAGCCTGAACGTCGACCATGGTGTTTTTCAGGCGATTCACGTGGCGCTCGATAAACGAGATCAGCAGCTGGGACCCGGCCATCTCGAGCACCATGAGTATTGCCACAACCAGCGCGAAGCCGGGTGCCGTATCAGCGAAGACCTCGTTGAACGACCGGCCGGTCTGCCCGGCAATCGTGTTCATGGCATAGAGAACGAGCAAGCAGAGAACTGCAAAAACGACAATGTTCAGCAACCAGAATTTGTACTTCAGCCGGGCATTTCGCAGCAGTGTCAGCATGTATGTTCTCAGTCGATGGCCTTCACCGGAATCTGCATGGCATTGGAGGCTTGGGGAACCTCGGGCACGGCAAGACCCAGAT
>NZ_DDOI01000091.1:4507-6836 GCF_002341575.1 Marinobacter sp. UBA2498
CACGGCAAGACCCAGATTGTTTTTATCGAAGACTTTGTCAGCCCGGTAGCTGGAGCGGACCATGGGGCCGGATGGCACTTCCATGAAGCCCTTCTCCAGGCCGATTTCCCGGTAACGGTTGAACTCTTCGGGGGTGACGTAGCGTTCTACCGGCAAGTGGTTCGGAGTAGGGCGCAGGTACTGGCCCAGAGTCAGGATATCCACACCGATGGCGCGCAGATCGTCCATGGTTTCCAGGATTTCCTCTTCGGTTTCGCCGAGCCCCAGCATCAGGCTGGTCTTGGTAAGCACGTCCGGACGGTGCTTCTTGGCGTGCTCCAGGACCCGGAGGGTTTTTTCATACCCGGCACGCGGATCACGAACCCGACTGGTCAGCCGCTTGACGGTTTCCACGTTCTGGGCAAAGACATCCAGCCCGGAATCCACCACCTTCTCAACGTCCGCCATCACCGCATCAAAATCCGGCGTCAGCGCCTCAACGGCGACTTCCGGCGTGCGCTGTTTGATGGCAGAGACGCAAGCGGCATAGTGGGCAGCGCCGCCGTCTTCCAGGTCGTCACGGTCTACCGAGGTAAGCACAATATAACGAAGGCCCATCAGCTCTACGGACTTGGCCGTGTTCTCCGGCTCTTCATGGTCAAGCCAGCCTTTCGGGTTGCCGGTGTCCACCGCGCAGAATTTGCAGGCCCGGGTACACACAGACCCCATCACCATGATGGTGGCCGTGCCGGCGGTCCAGCACTCACCGATATTGGGGCAATGAGATTCCTGGCAAACGGTGCTCAACCGGTGCTCACTGACGTTCTTGCGTACCGCCTCATAGCGCTCGCCCCCGGGCATGCGTGCCCGGAGCCATTTGGGCTTCGGCTCTCGCTTTTCCGCTGTTGTGGCTTCCTGCTTCGACGACCGCTTGACGCCATCCTTGATGGCTGAGAAGCCATGTTCGTTGCGGAATTTGGAACCACTGGTAATGCGGGTTTTTGCGCTGTCGCTCATTGCAACCGGACTCTCGATTCGGGCATGGGGAACACTAAAGAGTAATGGGCTGGCGGGGGAGTTACAAGACAGATAGGGGCAATCACGGGGGTGCCGGGCACGACATTGGTCGTACCCGGTTGACCCTTATCAAGCCTGGGCTTTGTCCAGGGCCTGACTGATGTCGGCAATGATGTCGTCGACATGTTCGATGCCGATGGACAGTCGCACCAGATCCTCGCTCACACCGGCGCTCTTCAACTCCTCCGGGTTCAGCTGTCGGTGGGTGGTGGTGGCCGGATGGCAGGCCAGGGACTTGGCGTCACCAATGTTTACCAGGCGCAGGATCAGCTCCAGAGCATCAATGAACTTTGCTCCGGCTTCCCGGCCACCCTTGATGCCGAAGCTCAGGATGCCAGACGCCTTTCCGCCACAAATCTTGTCGCAGGTTGCCTTGTAGGGGCTGTTGGCCAGGGTCGCGTAATTCACCCACTCCACAGAGGGGTGGTCCTGCAGGAAATTGGCGACTTTCTCTGCGTTCTCACAATGACGTTCCATGCGCAGCGCCAGGGTTTCCAGGCCCTGCATGATCAGGAACGCATTGAACGGGGCCAGGGCAGCACCGGTATTACGCAGCGGTACCACGCGGCAGCGGCCGATAAAGGCTGCAGGGCCCAGAGCGTCGGTGTAGACCACGCCGTGGTAGGACGGGTCCGGCTCGTTCAGCATCGGGAATTTGTCGGCGCTGGCTTTCCAGTCAAACTTGCCGGAATCCACTACTACGCCAGCGACGGTAGTGCCGTGGCCACCGATGTACTTGGTAAGCGAGTGGATAACGATATCGGCACCGTGCTCAATCGGGCGGCACAGGAAGGGGGTGGCCACCGTATTGTCCACCATCAGCGGAATACCGTGCTTGTGGGCGATCTCGGCCCAGCGCTGGATGTCGACCACATTGCCCGCCGGGTTACCGATGGACTCGCAGAACAGGGCGCGGGTGTTTTCATCAATGGCCTTTTCCACGGCGTCGAAATCATCGTGACCCACCATCCTGCACTCAATGCCCTGGTTCGGCAGGGAGTGGGCAAACAGGTTGTAGGTGCCGCCGTAGAGCTTGCTCACCGAGACGATGTTGTCGCCGGCGCGGGCCAGGGTCTGGATCGCCGCCGTGGTGGCGGCCATGCCCGAGGCCATCGCCAGGGCGCCGATGCCGCCTTCCAGTTGGGCGACGCGCTCTTCGAGCACCGCGTTGGTCGGGTTCATGATGCGCGTGTAAATGTTGCCCGGCACTTTCAAGTCGAACAGGTCCGCACCGTGCTGAGTGTCATCGAAGTAGTAGCTGGTGGTCTGATAG
>NZ_DDOI01000103.1:0-26167 GCF_002341575.1 Marinobacter sp. UBA2498
CACGCCACCAACACACCGCCGTATTCGCTGCCGGAACACAAAACCCGCACCACCCTGAAAACCAAGACCCACAAGGGCGAGGGCAGCAACGAACTGCGGTTTGAGGATGAGGCGGATCAGGAACAGATCTACGTCCACGCCCAGAAAGACCTGGACCTGCTCACCGAGAACAACCGCACGGAGGTGATTCGAAACGACAGTCACCGCACGGTCGAGAACAACGATTTCAGTCACGTCAAAGGCAATGAGCACCGCACTGTCGATGGCGAACAGCGTGAGTCGGTCGGGAGTGATTACAGCCTGTCCATCGGTGGCAGTCTTCACAGCAAACAGGGCAAAAACCAGCTCGTTGAAGCTGGCACCGAGATCCACCACAAAGCGGGTATGAAAGTCGTAATCGAGGCGGGCGCCGAACTCACGCTCAAGGCGGGTGGCAGCTTTCTGAAGCTGGATCCCAGTGGCGTTACGGTCTCCGGGCCTTCGGTGCGCATGAACTCTGGCGGTGGGCCTGGGAGTGGGAGTGGGGTGTCGGCCCAAGACCCGGCGCTTCCGGCCAGCCTGAGTGAAATTTCCGATACGAATGAACCGGCACAGCTTGCTGAAACCGACACCCGGACTGTAGCAGGGCCTACACCAAGTTCGGTGCAGGCCCTGAATGCGGCGGCCAGGAACGATGTTGCACTGGTCAAGCAATGCGGGCGCAAGCCGGATGGCACCTGCGCCCTCTCATCCTGTTCATGCGAGGGTGTGACTGCATGATAGGGCTGGATGAAACAACCAGGGCGAAGGCCTACATTCTTTTCGACGGTGCATTGTTTGATGCACCGCGCTTCACCTACGAGCATGATGATCAGCCCCAACTGGAATATCTGTTCTTGGGCACACCACATGAAGCGGCTATGGAAGTAACCCCTTGCCTGGTCAAACCCTCCGAGCGTACTCGGCTTTGGCGTGCCCAGTCGGAGTGGCAGGATAAAGCCATTATCCTTTTATCGGATCAAAGCCTCCCCCTTGTGGCGGGCCATTTGCGCAGTTTGCTCAGTGTGCAGATGCCGAATGGGGGATTCTCCTACCTGCGCTATTACGCACCCAAGCAGCTCACGCGGCTGATGTCTGCACTGAATGAGCAGGAACGCGCTCGCTTTAGTGGGCCAGTCAGAGAGTGGCTGGCCTTCCAGCCGAACGGAGAGCTATCCCGGTTCGATTCAGATGGCTCGCAACACTTCAGGAAAGCGGCTGAGGAAGGCTGGTTTCTCCTCACTGAAAATCATGTGGTAGTGCTGTCACAGAGCGCCAGGCATGAATTCGTCGAGAAGTTGGGCCGTTTTCTCAACATCACGGATCGAGCACGGTTGGAGCAACTCATCAATGAGGCAACCGCGCTGGGTTTTCGAACCGAAAAGGAGGTTAGCCGTTACTCAGAGCTGGCTGTGGTTCACGGGGAGCGGATCAAGCTTGCCGAAATCCGCACCATTCTGTCTGACTCTGAGGTCTCGGCTAGCGCACGTCTGAAAGCAGTGGATAACCATTTGGCATACGGAGTTGCCTGATGAATTCTGAATACACCGTTCGCTCCGGCGACACCCTCAGTGCGATTGCACAAAGGCATCAAACAACCCTGAGCAGCCTGATGCGGCTGAATCCTGCAATTGAGAACCCGGATCGTATCTTCCCCGGACAGCTGCTCAAGCTGCCAGCGGCCAACGAGGCTGATTTCTCCAACTGCGAAGTGGGATCTATTGCTCAGGAGCCTCCCTGTTCCGAAGAAATCGTGGAAGTTGTTCATGTAACCGGGTCTGACGAACTGATTCTCCTGACTGAGGCGGAGTTGGCGGAGTGGGTCGAAGAAGAGGAATTCGTTTGTGGCCCCATCACTGAATTTTACGGGAAGCTTGACGGGCTTGATGAGGGTGAAACCGACTCTGAACTGGGCGTGAGTGAGGGCGAAGGGCGCTTGCTGTCGGAAGTACAGGAGGAGAAAGAACGGCTGATAGACGAACTTGAGGCGCGCTCAGTCCTGACCAACGACATGCAATCCATTCCACCGATTACTGAAATAAAGCGGTTGGCCGGCAATAAGCACGTCACATTTGTTCGCTCTGACAAGATCGCGAACCACCCTCGCCGGTATTCGATGGCATCGCGAGACAGGGAGCGCAGTAAGGGTTGGCTAACCGAGAACGGCGTTGATCCGGCTAAGCTACGAGATGCTATCCGAAGCGAACTTAACATCAAGTTCAACGCAACCCTCTGGGAGCCGGATAAAAATGGCGCGCTGATGACGACGTTGAACAAGTTTTACGATGAGGCATCCTGGTCCATCTGGGGAGACGCGGAAGCCAGGCGGGAAGCGGTCGATGAAACCGGGTTTGATGCCTCCGCAGAAGCACAGTTCATGCGCTTTGCTGCCGGTGCGGCAGCTTCGGGTGAATTTGATCCGCGCAAGGGGAAAGTGCATTTCCAGGCGAAAGCAGAGGGGCAATATGCGCTTGCGCAAGGGAAAGTGGAAGTTGAGAAGTCGTATCCTGCGAACAACCGATCACAAGTCCGTGTTACCTATCGCTTAGGTGGACCAGATGGCGAACGTAAGGAAGTTTCCTTAGGGCATTTTCAGGCAAAGGTTCGGGCAGCTCTAAGCGGTTTCGCAGGTGCTTCGGCACTTATTGCGGCCAATGTAGAGGTGAATAGCAGTAATGGTATTCCAGAGTTAAAGGGCGTAGCAGCCAGAAAGGATGGGCAAGGCGCATCGGTGGATGGCGGTGTGTTTGCTGGTATACGAGCCGGTTGTGAACTTGCAGGCGCCTTGCTCTGGACGGATGTTTTATCTAGGAAATCTCAGTGGCAAAAGCTTTGTGAGATCGGTAAAAAAGTTGAGGGAGCTGCAGGGCTTGGAGGCGAATTTCAGATCCGCTTGGAATTTAGCGATACGACTGGGAAGTTTTATTTCAATGTGCACGCGGGTATTGTCTTTGGGGTTGGAGCATCCGGCAGCTTTTTACTTGAAGTTGACCCATCGAATATCGTCCAGATGTTGCATTACGTCTACAAAGCTCTTGGAGACGTGGATTTCAGGCATCTTGAGTTATTCGATCCCGTAACCGATGCATTTGGATGGTATGGGCGACTGTCGGTGTATGCATTGGGTACAGGCGTAAACCTTTCCCTCGCAGCGGCGAACCTCGCGGAACAAGGAACTCAAACGGTTATCTCCTTTTTTAACGACCTTTCCATCGCACTCTCTTCGAGTCTGGATCGCGAGCGCGTGGCGCTAGAATTCGCCACCAACATAATCTCAGACAATGAGAAAGGCGAAGAAAGTATCTTGCGGCACTCGCCACCCGAAGCCAAAGCTAGATTGTTGTTTATTTTGACGGATGACTTTTGGCTGACTCCGCAACTGTTTGATGGTACCCGCACCAAAGTCCAAGCCGTCTCCCTGATTTTGCAGTCGATGCAAGGATGGAGGGATTTTGAAGAAACCATCGTGAGAATAAATGAAAGTGCGGAGCCTTTCCCTCAACAATTCGATGAGAATGTTCGGAGAGTGTTCAGCTTTATTGGGAAAAATTTAAATGACTACCGGCTTTATCGAAAAGTTTTGCATGGTCAACGAGCAAACTTGGTGGGGCCCGTTCAACTTGATCCGTTTTCTGCCTGTAAGGTTTGTGGAATAGCTTGAGGAACAGACGTCGTATGATTGCGAATTTCAGAATATGGATAGGCGCTGCCGTATTTGGGCTGGTTGTTGGCTGTTCGAGCTCGTCTCAGCAACCCTCGGAGGACGAGCTCGCTATGGTTTTGGCAAATGCGGAGGATAGCCTCGTCTTTATAGAAGGGGGAGAGTTCCGACTGGGAGATGTCGGCCAAGCTTCCGGCGAGCCATTCTCACCGCTACTAGAAAATAACAAGCCCCCGATAATGGTCACCATTCAGGATTTTTCGATGCAGAGCAAGGAGGTCACTTGGGGTGAATTCTTGGTTTTTCTCCGCGACGTTGGCCGAGCAGGTAACTATACCGTTGAAAATGGGTTTAGGAATGCGGCGAGATTACCAATTGAGTCGAATGATGATCCTACCTCCCCAAACTATGCATTGAAGCCAGCAAGAAGCCCCAATTACTCCGAGGCTGAAGAATATTGTGCATGGCTTGCTGAGAAGACTAATTTGCCGTTTGCAATACCGACAGAGGCACAATGGGAATACGCAGCAAGGAACCGGGGACAACGCATTGCGTACGCTACGAATACCGGTGAATTGCTACTGGATGACTATCTACAGAAGACTTCAGTTGATCCTTTGAAGCCTGTAACGGGGAACGTCCTCATTCACTCTTCGTTCGCTGTGGAGAGGCGTCCTGTTGGCTCTTATCAGCCGAGCCCTTTGGGTTTGTACGATATGACTGGAAACGTGCCTGAGTGGACGCGTGACTGGTTTCAATCAGGCTACGGGCACCTTGACGCAAGTAATCCAGTGGCGTCTGAGCCAGGTGAAGGTCCTGATAATTTAAAGAAGAGTGTTCGTGATATCGCTGGGTATGGAGACCACAGTGGTGGCTTGGCGACAGTCTATGCCCGGCGAGCTGTCAGTGTTGATTCGCCCAATCAGGGCTTCCGATGCGTCGTCAATCATCCTGAGCCGATAAACTAGGGAATGACAGGAATCCGTCAAAAAAATTGAAGTGCCGAGCTTACATTTCGTTTTCGAAACTTCGGTTTTTGCTTCAAGTGAACCCCGCGTAACCCTCTCCCGGGTGCGCTCGCGCCATGGTGAAGGTAGACTGACCGTTTTTAACACTGGCCTGGATTTACTGGGCCAGTTTTTTTCACGGTATACAGGCTTCATCATGGAAGACCAATCCACAAATAAGGAACCGGCGGGTGAGAACAAGCGCCTGCTGATTTCATCGGATCTTGCCACGCCGATATACGGTTTGTTCGGCCTGGGAATCCTGTACACCCTGTACGTGGCTCATCAGATTGTCCTGCCCATCATTCTTGCGGTAATGACGAGCCTGCTGCTCTCGCCCCTGGTCAAGAAGGCATACGTTAAGTGGCGGGTTCCCCGGATGATCAGCTCCCTGGTGTTTGTGCTCCTGGTGCTCGCCGGCATCGTCGGCATTACACTGGCCGTCGCGACGCCTGCCCTCAAGTGGGTTGAGGAAGTGCCCCAGGGGATATCGAGGCTGCTGGTGGGCGAGAGCGAAATCAGTCGCCAGATCGCCAGAGTCTCCGAGTCTGCGGAACAGGTTGAAAAGTCCGTTGAGGAGCTCTCGGAGTCAGAAAGGCAACAGCCAACGACGGTTGTTCTGCAGACGGATTCCTGGCGCAACCAGCTGATGACCAAAGCCCGGAACGGCATCGCTGGCCTGGCTTTGGCACTGGCATTGACCTATTTCCTGTTGGTGAGCGGTGATCGTCTGATCAAGAACTTTGTCCGTCAGTTGCCCATTGATCAGCGGAAAACCGTGCTTCGGATTACCCACGATTCTCAGCATCAGATTGCCCAGTACCTGGGCGTTCTCGGCCTGAGTAATCTGGCCGTCGGCACCACAACGGGCCTGATCTGCTGGGCCGTCGGGCTGCCGGATCCGGCTGTGTGGGGGCTGGTCGCCGGGCTTGCCCGGTTCATTCCCTACCTCGGGGTTATTCTCTCTATCTCCATGCTGACGATTGTCTCAGCCATTAGCCTTGATGAGTTCTGGATGATGGCCATTGCGCCACTGGGCTTCCTCGGTTTGACCACGCTGGTCGGGTTCTTTATCGAACCCTGGATTCACGGCTTTCGGATGGCGATCAATCCGGTGATCATCTTCGTCTCGATCTTCTTCTGGGGCTGGCTCTGGGGGCCGGTGGGCGTGCTACTGGCGGTGCCTCTGATGACGGTCATCCAGGTGGTACTCAAGCAGATTCCCAAGCTGCGTCCTGTCTATAAAGTGATTGCCCGGTAGTCTGATAATGGATACCCGCAACACGCACTGACACGCCCGGTAAACTCACCTATCCTCTTTGAATACCCGAAATTCAGCAAACAGGGAGGATCGTCAGCCCATGATCCCGAACACCATGAAAGCCATGGTTCTTACCGGTCACGGTGATGTCGATAAACTGGAGTACCAGGACGTGCCTGTTCCTGCGCCCGGAGCCGGTCAGGTGCTTGTTCAGGTTACGGCAACGGCGAAGAACAACACCGACCGCAAGGCACGGGAAGGGCTGTATCCCACCAAAAAAGGCGAAATGACATCCTTCCAGATGGGCGGCAAGCCCACGCTGGTTTTTCCGCGGATCCAGGGGGCAGACATCGCCGGGCGCGTTGTGGCTGTTGGTGACGGTGTGGATGAGTCCCGCATTGGAGAACGGGGCCTTCTGGATTTCAACATCTACGCCAATGACCGCCGAGACATCAATCTCACGCCCGATTACTACGGCCACGGTGCCGACGGCGGTTACGCGGAATACGTAGCGCTGCCGGCTGACCAGTTCCATCACATACCCAATGCCGAACTGGCGGATGCCGAAGTGGCGTCCATGGGCATGTGTTCCTACCAGACCGCCATGCACATGCTTACCTCGGCCAACATCAAGGCCGGAGAGCGGGTCCTGGTGACCGGCGCGAGCGGGGGCGTTGGCACGGCCCTGATCCAGCTTTGCCGAATTATGGGGGCTATTCCCTATGCTCTCAGTAAACAGGACAAAGCGGCAGCGCTGTTGGAACTGGGCGCCGAGGCGGTGCTGGATCGCTCCGATATGGACAGCTTTGTAGATCGGGTGAAAGCGGAAACCGGGGGCAAGCCCATTGATGCGGTGATGGATCTGGTGGGCGGAGAGATGACCGATGTGTTCATCGACACCATGATCTTCGATATGAACGCCCGCAGCACCTACCCGCGCCTGAGTATTGCCGGGGCCAGTGGCGGCAACATCAGCGAAATCCTGTGGACCCGGATCTACCTCTATCAGGTACAGATTTTCGGGGTGTCTCATGGCACCCGCGAAGAGGCGGAACAACTAATGGCCTGGATCCGGGGAGGGCAACTGAAACCGGTTCTGCACGGTGCTTTTCGGCTCTCTGATCTGCACCGGGCAGAAGAATATTTTGTGAACCGGGGTAGTAATTATCTCGGCAAGATCGTGATCGTTCCCGACTCACAATGGGAAGAACACGGCCAACCCTGGTCACTGGAGAGCGCTTGATGAAACCGGAGCTGACCATTCAGTTGATGGATACCCATGCCGGCGGTGATGTCAGCCGGATCGTGACCGGTGGCATTGATCTGTTGCCCGGCGATACCGTGCGAGCGCAGATGGAGTACCTGCGGGATGACGCCGACGGTCTACGCCGGCTTTTGCTGGAAGAGCCCTACGGGATACCGGAAATGTCTGTGGATCTGTTGGTGCCGCCCACGGATCCGCGAGCTGCCGCCGGTTACATCATCATGGAAGTCATGGGCTACCCTATCTACTCGGGCTCCAACACTATCTGCACGGCTACTGCGGTGCTGGAAGCGGGCATTGTGCCCAAACAGGAAGGCCAGCAGAGTTTTCTACTGGAGTCGCCCGCCGGACTGGTCCAGATTGAGGCGACGGTGCACGACGGAGTGGTAGAAGCCATCACCTGTGAAGGTCTGCCCAGCTATATCCACACCTACAAGGCCACCATCGACGTGCCTTCGCTGGGCGAGATTACCTACAGCGTTGCATACAGCGGCGGCTTTTATGCCCTGGTTGATGCAGCCAGCATGGGCTTCGATCTGACCCTGGACGAAGAACGCAAACTCGCTGAAACCGCCCACGCCATTGTCGAGGCGATTCAGGCAGAGCGGGGCTTTTCCCATTATACGCTTGGCGACGTAGGGCCACTGCCGTTTCTGCACTTCATGGGCCCTGTGGAACATGTGGCAGAGGGCTATTACCGGTCCCGCTCGGCAACCTATGTGCATCCCGGTGTGATCTGTCGGAGCACCACGGGCACCGGCACGTCCGCCCGTCTGGCGTTGATGAACTACGAAGGCAGTATCAAGCCGGGCGACAAGCTGGAAACCGTTTCTCTCAGAGAGACGGGCTTTATCGGTGAATTCACTTCCGTTGAGGAAGAGGGTGAGTACCAGGTGATCAAAAACAGCATCACCGGCAAGGGCTATGTCATTGCCCGCTCCGACATCGTGGTCAATTGCGATGATCCCATGGTGGAGTGCGGCTCCCTGCACCACATACTTTCAAGCCGCCATCCCGGAAAGATCAAACCGAAATCCTGATTTTTGTGTTTGATCCTCTCAAGGGTGCGGCAGGCCTGTCGCACCCGCTTTTCCTGCTCATAAAGCCCCGCAGATTTCTTCCTTTTTGGTCTAAAGTTTACCTTTACGTAAAGTGAAGCCTGTGCTAAACCTTGACCCGTGCTTTCAATGATAAAAACAACAGGAGTTGAGAATGAGCCTTCCGGAATATACCGACGTTTACAACAACTTCGATCCTGCTGCTCTGGAAGCGGACATCCTGGATGGACGTCTGGATAGCGGGCTCAATGTCTGTCACGAAATCTGCGACAAATGGGCAGATGACCCGAGTCGGGTTGCGCTTTACTACGAAACCGAAGATGGCGGTGACGGCACTCTGACTTTCGCCGAGCTGAAAGAGGCCTCTGCGCGTTTTGCCAATTATCTGAAATCCCAGGGCATCGGAAAGGGCGACCGGGTGGCTGCACTCCTGCCGCGCACTCCGGAGCTGCTGATCGTTATCGCCGGAACCCTGCGTGCTGGTGCCGTGTATCAGCCGCTGTTCACGGCCTTTGGTTCCGGGGCGATTGAGTACCGGTTCGAGCGAGCCAGCACCAAGCTGGTGGTGACCAACCCGGAGAACTATCCCAAGCTGAACGACGTCAAAGTCTGCCCGCCGGTTGTGGGTGTAAGCGCCAGTGAGATTGGCGCGGACATCCCTGACTTCGAAGAGACCCTGGCGGCCCAGTCCAGCGATTTTGAGCCTGTCATGATCAAGGGCGACGATCCGTTCCTGCAGATGTTCACTTCTGGCACCGTGGGTAAGTCCAAGGGGGTTGCGGTACCGGCCAAAGCGCTGCTGGCGTTCTACGTTTATATGAAATACGCCATTGATCTGCAGGATGGTGACAGGTTCTGGAACGTGGCCGATCCCGGTTGGGCCTACGGTCTTTACTATGCCGTGGTTGGGCCGCTGCTGATGGGCCACGCCACGCACTTCAACCCGGGTGGTTTTACCCCGGAATCCACCTACGACATGATCCGCAAGTACAAGATCACCAACCTGGCTGCGGCGCCTACGGCTTACCGTTTGCTCAAGGCAAACGATCACGTGCTGCCGGAAGGCGAGAACCTGGGCCTTCGGGTTGCCAGCAGTGCCGGCGAGCCTCTGAACCCGGAAGTGGTGAACTGGATTCGCAACCGTCACTACTGCCCGGTTAAAGATCATTACGGCCAGACCGAGACTGGCATGACCTGCTGCAACTTCCACGGTCTGGCGCATCCGGTCCGTGAAGGCTCCATGGGCTATGCCTCTCCTGGCCACAAGGTGGTCGCGCTGAACGAGAAAAACGAGGTTGTAGGCGAGGGTGAAGTTGGTCAGCTGGCGGTTGACGTAAAAGCGTCCCCGCTTTTCCACTTCGACGGTTACACCTGGGGTGAAAAGGACCCGTTCGTTAACGGCTACTACCTCACCGGTGACATGGTCATCAACCACGGCAATGGCAACTTCTCCTTCAGTGGCAGGGATGATGACATCATCACCACGGCCGGCTACCGGGTGGGACCGGCAGACGTCGAGAGCACACTGCTCGAGCACGCCGCTGTGGCGGAGTCCGGCGTTGTCGGCAAGCCGGACGAAAAGCGCGGTTCCATCATCAAGGCTTATGTGGTGATCAAGGGCGATTACGCTCTTGGAGACGAACAGGCCCTGAAAGACGAACTGCAGGAGTTGGTGCGTCGCAGGCTCTCTACCCACGCCTTCCCGCGGGAAATCGAGTTTGTGGATGAGCTGCCCAAGACGCCCAGTGGAAAAATCCAGCGGTTCGTTCTGCGTAATCAGGCCAAGGAAGAAATCGGCGCATGATCATTACGTTTGAAGAGCTGCAGGCCTTCCTTGATGAACAGTTTCCGCAGGGGGAAGCCTACGGCACCCTGCAGAAGCTCGGGGATGGCTGGGCGGAAATGAAGCTGGAAGTGGATGAGGCGCATCTCAGGCCCGGGGAAACCGTATCCGGGCCAGCCATGATGGGGTTGGCAGACGTTACCCTGTATGCCGCGCTGTTGAGCAAGATTGGTCTGGTGCCGCTGGCAGTGACCACCAACCTCAATATCAACTTCCTCCGCAAGCCGGTGGCCCATCAGCCCATCTGGGCCCGGGCCACCATGCTCAAAGTGGGCCGCACCATGGGTGTGGGTGAGGTGTTTGTCTACTCCGAAGGCGCGGAAGAGCCGGTGGCCCACTCCACCATGACCTACTCAATTCCTCCAAACCGGTAAGTCCATGCAGATTCGTGACATGATGGTGCCGGTAGGCGATGGTGTTGAGCTGGAAGTGAGGCGGATCCAGCGCGCGGAACCGAAAGGGCCGGTGTTGGTTTTTCTCCATGAATCCCTTGGCAGCATCGCGCTGTGGCGAAAGTTCCCGGAAAAGCTGGCGAAAGCCACTGGCTGCGATGCACTGATTTATAATCGGCAGGGCTACGGCCATTCTTCCGACGAAGAACTCCCGCGCCCTTATGATTACCTTGAGGTTGCCGGTCATCGGTGGTTGCCCCGGTTGCTGGACAAGCTCGAGATCAGGGATGTTGTGCTGATTGGGCACAGCGACGGTGGTTCCATTGCCCTCGTGGCCGCTGGCGCCATGGGTGGCCGTGTGAAGGCTCTGGTAACCATGGCCGCACACATCTATGCGGATCACCTCACCCTCGCTGGTATAGAGGAGATGGCCGTTCGCTATCGGGAGACGGATATACGGGATCGTTTGGTCCGCTATCACGGCAACCGGACTGACGACCTGTTCAACGCCTGGCAGACAGTCTGGCGGGACGAAGGGTTCCAATCAGCCATGGATTTCAGTCGGTGGCTGGCGGCAATCGAATGTCCGGCTATCATCATTCAGGGGGAGAACGATGAATACGGAGTACCTGAGCAGGTAACGGATATTGTTGCAGGTATCGGGGAAAATGCCCGTGGGGTCTTTCTCGAAGACGCCGGGCACTCTCCACACCTGGAAAAGCAGGACCAGGTAGTAGACCTTCTATACGACTTTTTGCGTAGCGAGAGTGTACTTAAAAACTGCAATTAAGTGTTGACGTTTACGTATACGTCAATCTAATCTGGTAGTCAGATAAAACGCACAACAATAACAAAGGTAGATTGGCTCATGAGTGAACAGTACGTTCTGGAGACCCGTAACCTTGTCAAAGAATTCAAGGGCTTTGTTGCGGTCGACGACGTGAACCTGAAGGTTGAGAAAGGCCATATTCACGCCCTGATCGGCCCTAACGGTGCCGGCAAGACTACGGTCTTCAATCTGCTCACCAAATTCCTGATCCCGACCCGGGGCCAGATCCTGTTCAAGGGTCAGGACATCACCACCATGAAGTCCGCCGCCATCGCCCGCCAGGGCATTGTTCGCTCGTTTCAGATCTCGGCCGTATTCCCTCACATGACCGCGCTGGAGAACATCCGGGTTGCCTTGCAGACCTTCGAGGGCACCTCCTTCAGTTTCTGGAAATCCGGTAATTCCCTGCACAAGCTCAACCAGCGTTGCATGGAGCTTCTGGATGCCGTGGGCCTGGCTGAATTCGCCAACACCACCACGGTTGAGTTGGCGTACGGGCGCAAACGGGCGCTGGAACTGGCGACCACGCTTGCCATGGAGCCGCAACTGCTGTTGCTCGACGAGCCGACCCAGGGCATGGGTTCGGAAGACGTTGATCGCGTTGTGGAACTGGTACGCAAGGCTGCGGAGGGTCGAACTGTCCTGATGGTTGAGCACAACCTCAGCGTGGTCAGCAAATTGTGTGATCGCATCACCGTGCTGGCCCAGGGTGCCGTTCTGACCGAAGGCGATTACGCAGCAGTTTCCAGCGATCCACGGGTTCGCGAGGTGTATATGGGCAGTGATGGTAGCGGAGAGCGCGGCACCACCGCCGACAGTGATCAGGCGGAGGCAGCGCAATGACCACGAAATCCGATCGCGAGTACGAACAGCTTCGTCTGTCCGGATTGCATGCCTTTTACGGCGAATCTCACATCCTCCACGGCATCGACATGGTCGTGAACCGGGGAGAGCTGGTGACTTTGTTGGGCCGTAATGGCGCGGGCCGAAGTACAACGCTCAAAGCCATCATGAATATGGTTGGTCGTCGAACCGGCTCCATTATGATCAATGGTGAGGAGACAATGTCCTGTGCACCTCATCATATTGCCAGGTTGGGTGTCGGGTATTGCCCCGAACATCGGGGCATTTTTTCCTCACTCAGTGTCCAGGAAAACCTGACACTACCGCCAGTTGTGCGTAGCGGCGGCATGAGCCTGGAAGAAATCTACAACATGTTCCCCAACCTCTATGAACGACGCTTCAGCCAGGGCACCAAGCTGTCCGGTGGTGAGCAGCAGATGCTGGCCATGGCGCGTATTCTGCGCACAGGCGCTAATATGCTGCTGCTGGACGAGATCACCGAGGGCCTGGCGCCGGTTATTGTAGAAAAGCTGGGGGAGGTCCTGATTGCCCTGAAAAACAAGGGATTGACCATTGTCCTGGTTGAGCAGAATTTCCACTTCGCAGCACCGTTAGCCGACCGTCACTACGTTGTTGAGCACGGTCAGATTGTGGAAGAAGTCAGCGCCAATGAACTGAGTGCCAAGCAGTCGGTGCTGGATAGCTATTTGGGGGTCTGATCCCGGATAGGACGAGAGCAAGAAAAGCAACAACAACCCGAACCAACGCAAGACAGTAGCGGAGATACAACAATGACAATGATGAAAAAGCTTCTGACATCAGCCGTTGCATCAGCCATGATGGCAAGCGGAGCCCAGGCGGCCATTTCCAACGACACGGTCAAGATCGGTTATCTGGCGGACATGTCCGGCACCTACCGTGACCTGGCAGGTCCAAATGGCCTGAAGGCTCTGGAAATGGCCATCGCTGATTTTGGCGGGCAGGTAAACGGTGCCAAGATTGAAGTGGTCAGCGCCGATGACCGTAACAGCCCGGATACTTCCTCCAGCACCGTTCGTCGCTGGGTTGAGAACGAGGACGTAGACCTCGTAGCCGGTATGGTCGCTTCCTCTGTTTCCATTGCCGTGAGCAAGATTCTGGAAGAGCACGATCGCCTCGGTATCATTTCCGGTTCAGCGGCTTCCAGCATCACCAACGAGCACTGTACCCCGAACCACATCCACTACGTTTACGACACCTATCCGCTGGCCAACGGCACCGCCAGTGCGGTCGTTAAAGAAGGTGGCAAAACCTGGTACATGCTGACTGCCGATTACGCTTTCGGTCATGCTTTGGAAGGCGACGTGACTCGCGTGGTCGAAGCCAACGGTGGTGAAATCATCGGTTCAGTGCGTCATCCGTTCCCCACTCAGGACTTCTCATCGTTCATCCTGCAGGCTCAGGCATCCGGTGCTGATGTTATCGGTCTGGCAAACGCCGGCGCCGACACAACCAACGCCATCACCACCGCCAGTGAGTTCGGCGTAACCCAGTCCGGCCAGACTCTGGCGGCACTGCTGCTGTTCCTGACTGACGTGCATGCGCTTGGCGCTCAGACGGCCCAGGGTATCCAGCTCACCACCGGTTGGTACTGGGACATGAACGATGAAACTCGTGAGTGGTCTGATCGCTTCATGGAAGAAACCGGCGTGCGTCCGACCATGGTTCACGCTGGCATCTACTCCAGCGCCATGCAGTACCTGAAAGCCGTAGAGGCCACCGGTTCTGACGATGCCCAGACTGTGCGCAAGCAGATGATGGACACTCCGATCAACGACATGTTTGCCAAGAACGGCAAGATCCGCGTTGACGGCCGCATGGTGCACGATATGTACCTGGCGGAAGTGAAGACCCCGGCCGAGTCCAAGAACGAGTGGGATCTGTACAAGATTCTGCGGACCATCCCGGCCGAAGAGTCTTACCGTCCGCTCTCCGAGAGCAAGTGCAAGCTGGTCAATAACTAAAAGCGACCGTTATGGGTTCGTCCTGCAACAGGGCAGGGCGAACCCATGAAAACGGAAAAGAATAAAGCCAAAAAACAATCCCTGTGCTGCTTCTGGAGTTAGCCCAATGTCCATGATTTTCGGCGTCCCTTTAGCTGTGCTATCCGGCCAGCTCCTGATCGGAATAATCAACGGCGCCTTTTACGCCCTTCTGAGCCTTGGGCTCGCGGTCATCTTCGGTCTGCTGAAGATCATCAATTTTGCCCATGGCGCCATGTATATGCTCGGCGCCATGACCACCGTCCTGATGTTCGACTATCTGGGCGTGAATTACTGGGTCGCCTTATTGCTGGCGCCACTTCTGGTTGGTGCCTTCGGTGTCGCCATTGAATATTTTCTGCTGCGTCGCATTGCGGGGCAAGATCACATCTACAGTCTGCTGCTGACGTTCGGCGTCGCGCTGATCATCTCGGGTGTTCTGGTGAACTGGTTCGGGGTTTCCGGGCTTCGCTATACCATGCCGGACATGTTCAAGGGTGGCGTAAACCTCGGCTTCATGTTCATGCCGTACTACCGGGCCTGGGTCATCGTAGCGGCACTGGTCGTCTGCTTTGCAACCTGGTTCGTGATTGAGAAAACCAAGCTGGGCGCCTACCTGCGGGCCGGCACGGAAGACTCTCAATTGATGCAGGGTTTTGGCATTAACGTGCCGCTTCTGATTAGCCTCACCTACGGGTTTGGTGTTGCGCTGGCAGCCTTTGCAGGTGTTCTGGCCGCGCCCATCTACTCGGTGACACCGGTCATGGGGTCGGCCACACTGATTACGGTCTTCGCCGTGGTGGTTATCGGCGGTATGGGCTCCATCGGCGGCGCCATCATCACCGGTATTCTGATGGGCGTGATTGAAGGGCTCACCAAAACCTTCTACCCGCCGGCATCCTCGGCGATCATCTTCCTGGTCATGGTTCTGGTTCTTATGTTCCGGCCCAGTGGCTTGTTCGGTAAGGAGGCATAACCATGAATCAGCCAGTCAATTCCGCCGACATTCACAAGGCTATCGTTCAGGAACAGGCCGCTCAGGATCGCAAAAAGATGATGCTGAACGGTGTCCTGCTGCTCCTCCTGCTAGCGGCACCGTTCATGATCTATCCGGTCTTCCTCATGAAGATCCTGTGCTTCGCGCTGTTTGCGGTGGCGTTCAACCTTCTGTTCGGCTTCACCGGCCTGTTGTCATTTGGCCACGCAGCCTTCCTGGCCACAGGGGGCTACACCACCGGTTACCTGCTCAGTAATTACAGCGGGCTAAGCACCGAGATGGGCATCATCGCCGGTACGCTGGCGGCCACAGTGCTCGGTACTGGCTTTGCGTTGCTGTCGATTCGTCGCCAGGGTATCTATTTCGCGATGGTAACCCTCGCGCTTGCCCAGCTTGTGTTCTTCTTCTTCGTCCAGTCTGAATTCACGGGTGGTGAAGACGGTATGCACGGCATTCCCCGTGGCGAGTTGTTGGGCTTCATCAATCTTGAAGACAACCTGAACATGTATTACTTCGTCCTGGCGGTGTTCATCGCCTGCTACCTGTTGGTACAGCGTATCGTCGGTAGTCCGTTCGGCCAGGTGCTGAAGGCGATCAAGCAGAACGAACCCCGTGCCGTCTCCCTGGGCTACAACGTGGATCGCTACAAAGTGCTCGCGTTCGTCATCTCGGCGGCCCTGGCCGGTCTGGCCGGTTCCATGAAGTCTGTGGTGTTCCAGCTTGCCTCCCTCAACGATGCGCACTGGCATATGTCGGGCGAGGTCATCCTGATGACTCTTGTTGGTGGTATGGGAACACTGTTGGGCCCGGTGGTTGGTGCCACCTTCGTGGTGAACATCGAGTACCAGTTGTCCCAGGGTGCCCTGCGTGACTGGGTGGACCCAATCCTCGGCGGGATTTTCGTCCTGACGGTACTGGCATTCCGTAGCGGTATCGTGGGAGAGATCCAGAAGTTCGTGAAAAAGAACCTGGGCTGACGCCTGCTTTAGCTCGGTGTCTAGTCCTGAAATAGGTTTACACCTATTTCTATCGAAACGCCCGGTGCACCGCATCGGGCGTTTTGTATTTTAGGGCCAGATGTGGCCGCCTTGTGTTATAGGTCTGCACGGACTGATCGACCATCTTTTGAGCTTCCGCCAAGTCTTTGGGAAGCACCAGTAAGAACTCTGTTTTTAGTATCCCATTCACCCTCTCGGCCAGCGCATTCTGGTAGCAGTCGTAGCCATCTGTCATCGAACAACGAATGCCGTATTTGGCATGAAGTTGCTGATAAGGGGCTGAGCAGTACTGGACGCCCCGATCCGAGTGGTGAACCAGCCCTCCAGAGTATTGCCTTCCCTTCAACGCTTTTTGCATGGCTTGTATTACGGCCGCCGTATGGAGCGTGTCATGCACGTGGTGGCCCACGATTTTGCGTGAGAAGGCATCGGTAATCAGGCTGAGATAGGCTGAGCCCTGACGTGTCGGCAAATAGGTAATGTCTGCTACCCAGAGCTGCTCGGGCGCGTCTGGCACGACCTGCTCCGGCCCTGCTTTCAGCAAGTTAGGATGGCAGCGAAAGTGGTGATGGCTGTGCGTAGTCTTATGATAAGCCCGCTTGCGAGGAACCAGTTGTCGGTGGGCTCGCAGGAGATCAAATAGTCGGTCCCGGCCTATGCACAGGGCCTTCGGTTTAAGGAGTGAATGCAGCTTGCGGGTGCCCAGACGAGGTTGGTGCAGGCACTCTTCCCGTACAAAGTCCAGCACCCGGCGATTATGGGCCTGACGAACCGCATCAGCTTTGAAGTGCTGGTAATACGCCTGACGGGAGAAACCTAGATATCGGCAAGCCCGAGTAACGCTCAGGCTTTGGATCTGCTTTTGCGCGAGGACTTGCCGGACCGCTTTTTTATAACGCGACAGCCATAGTCTTTCTGCAGTACATCCACAACGGATTCAAAGAATTGAGCTTTCTGGTTGGCATCATCTAGCTGCTGTTCTAATTCTTTGATGCGCTGCTCGGGTGTCAGTGGAAGATCCGGTTTGGTCATCGCAGCCCCCTTGCGAACGAAAAGCAAAGCCATCGGGCTCCAGTCCTGCTGACCATGCTTACGTAACCACGTTAGCACCGTCGAGCGCCCCTGGATACCGTATCGTTCCTGGGCTTGCTTGTACGTCATCTCGCCTTTTTCAACTTGGCCTACCACCGCCAATTTAAAGGCCAGGGAATAATCTCGTTGACTCCTACGCCTCTTCGTATTCATAACACCCTCCGTAATCTCAAGTAGGAAGGTGTAAACCTTATTCAGGACGGGTCACGGAAAACAAAAAGGGCCACCTCTGGGGGTGGCCCTTTTTGTTGTTCAACTGGCAGGGTTTCTCGGGTTAGAACTCCGCCAAACGACTGGGTGTACCCACATACACATAAACCGCTGAATCGCCGCGGAAGGCCACCTTGTGAACCGATACATTCGGTTTCCCAGCCTCAGCCGCGCTGAACCGGGTGACCATTCCTGCATTCATCCCATCCCTCGTTCTTTCCCCTTCAGTGCTTGACCAGCTATCACCCAGGCACTGCCCCATCCAGTTTACAGCCGTGTTGTACCTGGTGGTCGCCACCTCGTCGTTGGGAGTATTGCCGGAGCAGACGTAGGCGCTGTCGTTATTGGCCCAGCTCCAGACTTCGCAGTGTCCGCGGATAATCTGTTCTTTGGCATTGTAGACAGTTACCGAGCTGAAACTATTGGAGCTGCCACGGTAAGCCTCAAAACCAGAGGGGTAATCAGCAACGATGCCTTTCAGTGAGGCGCAGGGATCGTCAACGCCCAGCGACAGCGTGTTCTGGATTGAGCATCCCGCCAGGGAAAGCCCGATGATGACGGAAGTAAATTTTACGGTTTTGGGGATTTTCATTGAGTGGATCTCTGAAACGAACGATTCAGGGAAATATAGCAAAGATTCGACTAATCTTATTTTCGACTTGATTGAACCCCGCCAAGAGACTGCCATTTCAGGGAAGACAGACGATGGAAGGCTATAAAAATTTCCGCATTGCCGTAGTTTCAGTGTGTGCAGGTTTGTTGTTGGCAGGCTGTTCCGAGCCTCAGGAGCCAAAGCAAACCAGTCCCGTTGCCGTTTCCGTGGTGGTACTTGAGGCCAGTGAAATCCGGCCTTCCCGGGAGTTTGTTGCCAGAACGGCCGCTTCCGCCAAAGCGGATATCACGCCGCGCATAGAAGCGGAAATCCGGGAAATTCTTTTTACCGAGGGCGCGAAAGTCAGCCAGGGCGAGCTCCTGATCCGGCTTGAGGACACTCGCGCAAGCGCTGATCTCCAACAGGCGGATGCAGAACTGGCTGCGGCCCGCGCCGAAGTGGATTCTGCGAGCCGAAATCTGAAACGAGGGGAAGAAGTGTCGGAGAAAGGCTTCCTGTCGGCTGCGGACCTGGACAAACTCAAAGACCGATTCAGCGCAGCTGAAAGCCGCCTTCAGGCTGCCCAGGCGGCCGTTCAGAAGGCAGGAAGTAACCTCGAGTACGCTGAAATACGAGCACCCTTTGATGGCTGGATCGGCCGCCTGAACTATGACGTAGGAGCCGTGGTCGGTCCCTCTTCTGGAGCAATAACCTCTATCCAGGTGACCGACCCTGCCTACGTCGAATTCCAGATCAACGAGGCTGACTTTATCAACTTCCGCCGCCGGGGAGCAGAATCTGCTCAAGCGCTATCCAGATCCCTGGGGCTCTATCTTACCCTGCCAGACGGCGAACGCTATGAGCAGGCTGGTGTGCTGGACTTCGCCGACGTGCAGACGGACGCCAGCACCGGCACCGTTGCGATGCGAGCGGTCTTTCCCAATCCCGACGCGGTGCTCGTGCCCGGCCTCTACGTAACGCTCCGGGTTGAGGGGCAGTCCGGAGAACCGCAGGTGCTCGTTCCTCAAGTGGCGGTTCAGGAAACCATTGAAGGCAAGTTTGTTCTGGTGGTTGATGACCAGAATCAGGTTGCCCAGCATTTTATCCAGACCGGCTCCCGGGAAGGCGCGCTGCTGGTCGTTAGTTCAGGTCTCGAAGCCGGTGACCGGGTGATTGTCGAGGGCCTGCAGAAAGTGCGACCCGGGGTTACGGTCAGTCCCGTTGAAAAACAGATTGATCAGCAAACCGGAGCGCTCATCCAGATGGGTGGGGCTGGCCAATGATCAGCCGGGTTTTTATTCATCGACCGAAGTTTGCGTTTGTTATTTCCATCCTGATCACCCTGGCCGGGTTGCTGGCGTTACGCATTCTGCCGGTCAACATGTATCCGGACATGGCCCCGCCCCAGATCCAGGTGAACGCCTCGCTTCCCGGCGCCAGTTCCCAGGTGGTGGAGGAGGCGGTTATCCGGCCGGTCGAGCAGCAGCTGAACGGCGTGGAGGGCATGATCTATATCGAATCCACCGCGTCCAGCGATGGCACGGCCAAGATCACCCTGACGTTTGAGAGCGGCACCGATACAGACATCGCCCAGGTAAACGTCCAGAACCGCGTTGCCCTGGCGGAACCGTTTTTGCCCGATGAAGTCCGGCGACAGGGCGTGGTAGTCAGCAAGCAGGCTGGCAACATGCTGATGGGTATTAACCTGACCTCCGAGCGACCGGATCTCGACGGCGTCTTCCTCAGCAACTACGCCTCCAATAACCTTGTTGAAGCACTTGGTCGGGTGCCAGGGGTAGGGTCGGCGGAAGTGATGGGCGCGAAAGACTACAGCATGCGAGTCTGGCTGGATCCCCGCCGGATGGCCTCCCTGGATGTGACCGTCGCCGAGGTTGCGGCCGCGCTTCGTGAGCAGAACCAGATTGTCGCGGCCGGCAAACTCGGCCAGCCGCCCGTGCCTGCGGGCCAGCAGTTTGTCTACAGCATCCAGACCCGGGAGCGCCTGTCAGACCCCGAAGAGTTTGCCCAGACCATTCTCCGCTCCAGGCCCGATGGCGGCTTTGTGCGCCTGAGAGACGTCGGGCGTATCGAGCTGGGTTCCCGTTCCTATACCTCCACCGCGAAACTGAACAATCAGGACACAGCATTCCTGGTGATCTACCAACTGCCCGATGCCAATGCACTGGAGGTCGCGGAACGGGTAAAAGCACTGGTTGATGAGGCCTCAGGCAGTTTTCCGGCGGGAGTGAATTACACCGTCCTGTACGACACCACCGAATTCATCAGCCGCTCCATCAGTGAAGTCATCGTTACCCTGTTCCAGGCCGTCGGCCTGGTGATCCTGGTGGTGTTCCTGTTCCTGCAAAACTGGCGTGCCACGCTGATTCCGAGTATTGCCATCCCGGTTTCCCTGATCGGCACCTTTGCGGTTATGTCAGTGCTGGGCTATTCCATCAACACCATCACGCTGTTCGGGCTGGTGCTGGCGATCGGCATCGTGGTGGATGACGCCATTGTGGTTATCGAGAACGTGGAACGCATTCTTGCTGAGGAGAAGCTGCCAATACGCGAGGCGGTCACCAAGGCGATGGCGGAGGTCACAGGGCCGGTGATTGCCACCACGCTGGTTTTGTTGGCCGTGTTCGTGCCTGTTGCCTTCATGCCCGGGATCACCGGCAAGCTCTACCAGCAGTTCTCGGTCACCATTTCGGTGGCCGTGATCATTTCCTCAATCAATGCGCTGACACTGAGCCCGGCCTTGTGCGTTGCGCTGCTTGGCAGGAGCGGGGACAAAGCCATTGGCTGGCTCCGGCCTTTCGAGGTACTGATTACGCGGACCACCGCGGGCTACTCGAAGCTGGTGGTGCAGCTCCTGCGCAAAGGGGCGCTCGTTGGCGTTGCCCTGGTGGTGATTCTGGTTGCCGGTGCCGGCCTGTTCAAATCAGTGCCTTCGGCGTTCGTCCCGCCGGAAGATCAGGGCTTCCTGTTCGTGGATGTGCAGTTGCCCGATGCTGCTTCCCTGGAGCGCACGGAAGCCGTGCTAACCAAAGTAACGGACATGGTTCTGGAAGACCCGGCAGTAACTGACTTCATTACGGTATCCGGCTTCTCGCTGCTGGGTGGCGCATCCTCAAACAATGGCCTTGGCATTGTAATGCTGAAAGACTGGGAAGAAAGGGAAGATGCCAGTCTGGGTCTGGGGGCGGTCATTCCCAGACTGTATTCCAGGCTCTGGACAATCCCCGAGGCACAGGTGATGGTCTTCAATCCGCCTCCGATCCCCGGGTTGGGAACCTCATCCGGCTTCGATTTCCGTCTGCAGGACAATCAGGGCAGGGACGTCTCCGAACTGGCGCAGGTTATGAATGGCCTTATCTATGAGGCCAACCAGAGGGAAGAACTATCCCGGGTATACAGCACCTATCGCGCGAACATTCCGCAATATCTGCTGGAGGTTGAGAGGAATAAAGCCAAGGCCCTGGGTATTGAGCTCTCCGATATCTTCTCAACCCTGCAGACCCAGCTCGGCTCGCTCTACGTGAATGACTTCACCCGTTTCGGCAAGAACTACCGCGTACTTCTTCAGGCCGAAGGCGAGTTCCGGCAGCGTCCGGAGGACCTGTCCCATTACTTTGTCCGCAACCGGGATGGCGACATGGTGCCACTGACCACGCTGGCTTCGCTCCAGCCTGTGCTCGGGCCCTCAAGCATCCAGCATTTCAACTTGAAGCGCTCGGTAACCATCTCCGGGGAGGCGGCAGCGGGCTTTGCCAGTGGCGCCGGGGCTGCAAGCCGGGTAAGCCTCGGTATTACGGTTCTCAGTGGCATGGTTGCCGCCACCGTTCTGGGCACATTGCTGGTCCCGGTATTTTACAAATGGATCCAGTCTGTTCGGGACCGCCGCCAACCGGCAGCGTAGTTCGCTGACCGTTCAGGCTGGGTGCTGAAAAACGAAAGCATCCATGGCCAGAACACCGTGTTCGATCCCGCCATCAATCAGCCCGCCGGGTTGCTGCTCCCCGGCTGCACCGGCGGCCACCAGCAAAGGTAGAAAATGCTCGGTGGTTGGGTGCGCCCGCTTGGCATGGGGGGCCTCCTCCAACGCTGCTATCAGTTGCTGATGGTCGCCGTCCTGCACTTTGGCACGGACCCAATCCGTGAATTCCCTCGCATACCCGGATGCGTTCGGGTCACCCCAGCGAACCTCATACAGATTGTGGGTAAGGCTGCCTGATCCGATGATGAGCACACCATCATGCTCGAGCGGCTGCAGGGCCTGGCCCAACCGCCAGGCAGACGCAGGCCCAAGATCCGTTGGCATCGAAACCTGGAATACCGGAACCGAATGATCAGGGAACAGGTGCATCATTGGCACCCAGGCCCCGTGATCCAGCCCCCGGGTCTCGTCAGCACTGGCCTTCCAGCCCCCTGCCTCCAACAACGCCAGAGCAGTTCGCGCAAGTTTCGGATGGCCTGGTGCCGGATAGTCGAGGTTATAGAGTTCGGGTGGAAAACCCCGAAAATCGTGAATCGTCTCGGGTGTTTCCGAGACGCCTACCCGGATTTCTTCCGTCATCCAGTGTGGTGAAACCACCAGCACAGCTGCGGGCCGGGTCAGGCGTTTGCCCAGCTCTGTCAGGGCCGGGCCAGCAAGGCCCGGCTCCAGCGCAAAGGTGGGAGCGCCGTGGGAAACAAACAGACTCATGATTGCTCCTCCGGGTTGCGGTGGTGTTATCTGGCTGCAATCGCGCGATCAATGGACGCGCGGCCTGCGCCGCTGAATACCAGGGATACGGATACGGCGAGCAAAGCCAGGCCAAACTCGTACCCATTGTTGCTCATGAACAGGCCGTTGCCGATATGAACGCTGAAAATAGCGATCAGCATGGCGAATGCCAGTATCGCGCTGGCAGGGCGAACCAGCAGGCCGATGATCAGAGCCAAGCCACCAAAGAATTCCGCACCACCAGCCAACAGCGCCATCAGGTAGCCGGGGCTCAGCCCGATGGAATCCATCCATTGTCCTGTACCTTCCAGGCCGTAGCCGCCAAACCAGCCAAACAATTTCTGTGCGCCATGGGCGGCGAAAATGATACCGACAGGGATCCGGAGGGCCAAAGCGCCCCAGCCAGCGTCAGTGGCGATCAGTTTGTTCAGGAATGCGTTGTTCATGATGAATCTCCTCGGGTGTGTTTCGAACATGGGAGTACTTTACAAATATCAATAAACGGGATAAATGTGGCTTTATTGAATTAACTGTTTCGGAAAAAGAAACAATGGATCGATTGCTGGAGATGCAGACGTTCTGCACCGTGGTTGAGGCGGGGAGCTTTGTGGCTGCGTCAGAGAATCTGGGGATGTCCAAGGCCGCTGTCTCGCGTTATGTCAGCGAGCTGGAAAGTCGTCTCGGGGTTCGGCTGCTGCAGCGGACCACCCGCCGCCTGTCGCTGACGGGGGAGGGCGAGGTGTTTTATGTCCGATGCCGGGAGTTGCTGGCTGGCGTTGAGGAGGCAGAAGCGGAAATTACCTCCCGCAATGATGTCGCGCGGGGCACGCTCAGGGTGAACGCGCCGGTCAGCTTCGGGATCAGCCACCTTGCGCCTTTGTGGGGAGAATTCCACGCCCGCTATCCGGACGTGGAGTTGTCGATCGACCTCTCGGACCGGCTGGTGGACATCGTTGAGGAAGGTTTTGATCTGGCTATCCGGATTGCCACCCTGCAAAGCTCTACACTGGTTAGCCGAAGGATTACCTCCACCCGGTTGATAGCCTGCGCCTCGCCTGATTACGTTGCCACCCATGGCGCCCCCAGCAAACCGGAAGACTTGGCCAGCCACAGGATTATCGGCTACAGCAACTTCACCACAGGTAACGACTGGCCTTTTGAAGGCCCCGATGGCTCAATCAGCGCGCGGGTAAGGCCGTGGATGTACGCCAATAATGGTGAAACCTGTTGTGCCGCTGCCGTGGTCGGGCAGGGCATCGTGCTTCAGCCCGGTTTTCTGGTACACAAAGACCTGGAAGCCGGAAGGCTGGTGGAGCTGATGCCTGACTATCGCTCCACCGAGCTTGGCGTATACGCCGTCTATCCCACCCGCAAGTTCGTCACACCCAAAGTCCGTGCTCTGGTTGACTACCTGGTCTCTGCCTTTCCCGATTCCCTGTGAAGGCAAGGGCCAGCCCCCCAGACGCTAGGCGTCTGGTGTCTGAAGCCGCTTACGTTCCGCCCGGCGCATCAGGTACCAGGCAATAAACGCGATCAGCGATACCGCCACGATGATCAGCGTGGCGAACGCGTTGATCTTCGGCGAAACTCCCATCCGTACGGAGGAAAACACCACCATCGGCAGCGTGGTTGCACCCGGGCCGGACACGAAGCTGGCAATCACCAGATCATCCAGCGACAGAGTGAACGCCAGCAGCCAGCCAGATACGAGCGCTGGAGCAATCACTGGGAGTGTAATCACGAAGAAGGTCTTCAGTGGCGTAAAGCCCAGGTCCATGGCCGCCTCCTCGATGGAGCGATCCACTTCCTGCAACCGGGCCGACACCACTACCGCCACATAGGCACTGCAGAAGGTGGTGTGGGCGATCCAGATGGTGGCCATGCCACGATCCACCGGCCAGCCGATGGTCTGGGCCATCTGCACGAACAACAGCAGCAGCGACAGGCCCGTGATTACCTCCGGCATAACCAGCGGCGCGGTAATCATGCTGGACAGCAGTGTGCGTCCGCGCATCTTCTTGAATCGGGTGATCACGAAAGCACACAGCGTGCCCAGGCACACCGCCATGCTGGCGGAGTAGAAGGCAATCCGCAGGCTCATCCACACCGCCGACAGAATCTGCTCATCCCGGAACAGCTCGCCGTACCAGTGCGTCGAGAAACCGGCCCACACCGACACCAGCCGGGACGCGTTGAACGAATACACGATCAGCACAAACATCGGCAGATACAGGAACAGCAGGCCGAGAACCAGCATCACTTTCGAGAAACTGAACGAACGCGATTTAACCATGCTTTTCCATCTCCCGGGCCTGGAAACGATGGAACAGCACGATCGGCACCAGCAGTAACAACAGCATTACGATCGCGAGGGCAGACGCCACCGGCCAGTCGCGATTGTTGAAGAACTCCTCCCACAACACCTTGCCGATCATCAGCGTATCAGGCCCGCCCAGCAGTTCCGGGATCACGAACTCGCCCACCGCGGGAATAAATACCAGCATGGAACCGGCCAGAATGCCGGCCTTCGACAGGGGCAGGGTAATGGCCCAGAAGGTGGTCAGGCTGCGGCAGCCCAGGTCTGACGCTGCCTCCAGCAGGCGCACATCCAACTTCACCAGGTTGGTGTAGATGGGCAGCACCATGAATGGCAGATAGGCGTAGACAATGCCCAGCACCACCGCGAAGTTGGTGTTCAGCATCTTGAGCGGCTGATCGATAAAACCCAGCCACATCAGAAAACTGTTCAGAAGCCCCTGATTGCCAAGGATGCCCATCCACGCATAGACGCGGATCAGGAACGAGGTCCATGAGGGCAACATCACCATCAACAGCAACACCAGTTGCCAGTGTTTTGGAGCCCGGGCCATGGCGTAGGCCATGGGGTAGCCAATGAGCAGGCACACCACCGTTGCCAGGAATGCTGTTTTCACCGACCCCCAATAGGCGGCGAAATACAGGCTGTCTGAAAGCAGGAACAGGTAGTTGCCAATGTTCACCACCACCGACAGGGTGTTGTCCACCCACCGGAATACGGGCTCGTAAGGGGGGATGGCCATGACCGCCGAGGTCAGACTGATCTTCAGCACCAGCGCAAAAGGCAGGAGGAAGAACAGCAGCAGCCACAGGATCGGGATACCGAACACCACCCGGCGATTAAACAGCACTGCACGCACCCGCTCGGTCAGAGGGGTGGGTAAAAGTTTCCGTCTCATTTGCTCAGTTCCAGAGCAGGATGGGGCTGGAGGCTTCCCAGGATACGAATACCCTGTCGCCCCAGGTTGGCCGCTCGCCACGGCGTTCCACGTTCGCCATGGTCGCCTGAACGCGTTTGCCGCTGGCCAGCTTTACGTAG
>NZ_DDOI01000103.1:26235-26534 GCF_002341575.1 Marinobacter sp. UBA2498
GCCAGCTTTACGTAGTAGGACGTGATGTCGCCCAGATAGGCGATGTTGTCCACCGTTCCGCAGCTCCAGTTGTGCTCGCCGTCCGGTTTGTCCGGGGTCAGGTAGATCTTCTCGGGGCGAAGGGCCACCAGTGTTGCGGTACTTTCCGCCGGCGTGGTCACGCCGCGATCAATAAAAACCGGGGCATCCAGCAGGTCGCTGGTCAAAGTAACGCTGTCGGCCTCGTCTTCCCGGATGTGGGCCTCGAAAATGTTCACCGAGCCAATAAACTCTGCCGTCATGCGGCTGTTCGGGCTCTC
>NZ_DDOI01000075.1:0-4068 GCF_002341575.1 Marinobacter sp. UBA2498
CAGCGAAAGAAGCGTTCCCCTCGCAGGCTGCGCTTGGATTTCTGCGTGGTGTCCAAAACGAGTCACTCCCCCTTGCGGGGGAGTGAAGCAGGCTTTGTATCAGGCGTCGAGCAGACTCAGGCGGCGTTGGCCACATCGGCATTTTCATCCGATGTGACGCGGTTCCGGCCCTGTTGCTTCGATTTGTAGAGGTAATTGTCAGCGCGTTCGATCAATTGCTCGACCGATTCACCGGCCTTGAACTCAGTGACGCCGATCGAGATCGTAATGTTGCCCAGGTCCTCATTGGTCGACTTGCGCATCAGCTTCTTGGATTCGACCGTCGCGCGGACCTTGTCCGCCAGCACTTTGGCTTCAGCCAGCTTGGTCTTTGGCATGACGATGCCGAATTCCTCGCCGCCATAGCGGCCGGCGCTGTCGGATTGGCGGATGGCGTTACGGGTGACGCTGGCGGTGTGTTTGATCACTTCGTCCCCGGCCAGGTGGCCGTGGGTGTCGTTCACCGGCTTGAAGTGGTCTATATCAAACATCACCAGGCTGGTGGTGTGGCCGTAGCGGCGGAAGCGTTCGAACTCGGCGTCCACCAGGTTTTCCCAGGTGCCCCGGTTGAGCAGGCCGGTGAGGCGGTCTGTCATGCTCAGTTTGGCCAGCTGTTCGTTGGCCCGCTCCAGGGCCATTTTGCTGCTGGCGATGTCGGTAACGTCGTACACCATCAGGCACACCTTCTCGACCTCGCCTGTTGTGCCGGATAGCGGGCTGATGGTCAGGTTCTGGAACATGTACTCCTCAGTGCCGGTGATGGGCCGGGTATTGCGGAACTGGAACAGGTAAGGGCGTTGCTCCCACGATGTAAAGGCTTTGGTGTTGAGCAAGGCTACGGCGTCGACTTTGCGGGTCAGCCAGGCTTTGGGGATATCCGGGAATACATCGAACAGTACCTGGCCCTGGATCTTGCTCGCGGTGATACCGCTGTGGTTCTCCATGAATCCGTTCCAGACTTCGACTCTGAAATCCAGATCCAGGACCACCAGGCCCACTTCTACGGATTCCAGCATGTCCATCAGCCAGTGAAAGGAATTGGCTTCAGATTCTTCTATGGCCATGGGTTAGTCCACCAGATATTGAAGGCGATCTTCGAGAAAAGGTACTGAATCCTCGGTGAGGAGGATCAGCATGTCGCATTCGATGTCCCGGTCTTCCAGGGTGTAGCAGATTTCGATGCACAGCAGTTGTTCTTCCCTGGAACTGTGGTGTTCAAGCAATTCGGTAATCTGCCGATGCTGGCCAAGCACTGTTGGATGGCCCAGGCCGAGTTTAAGGTCCAGCTGGTCGCCGATGCCTTTGAGGAAGGCGCCGAAGAGTATGCTGGACATATCCATCAGCACTTCCACATTCACCGCCTCACTCTCAAGGGTGTCGTAGTGAAGCATCTCTGCCATTTCCCGGAAGCTGGCGTCTGCAAACAATAGAAGCGCTTCCCCGGCGATCCCGGCGCCGGTGAACCCCTGGCACACGGCCGAATACGTGTCGCTGTCGCTTACCGAGGAAATGGCCATATGCAGTTCGGAGTTGGCCAGGAAGGCTACCTTGGGGATCGGCTGCTTTACGAACACGCGCAACAGGCGGGCCAGCAGATCCGAGGACCGGCCCATGGCGACGTTGGAAATCTCCTGAAGATAGTCGTTCAGGGAAACGGAGAGTTCCGGCGCAGAGCTGCTCGTGTTTTTCAGGCTGGTGTCCTGAAGTGCGGCGTCTTCAAGGTCTCCGGGGCGGTACACACCGTATTCCACCAACAGGTCGAGCACAATGCACGTCTCGGTGGGTTTCTTGATAAAGTCGAGGGCGCCGAGTTTCTTTACCCGCTCCCGGGCTTCAGGCTGGATATCGCCGGAAACCACGATGGTCATCACCGGCAGGTCTTCCTCGCGGATCTGCTCCAGTACCTGATAGCCGTCCATTTCCGGCATGTTCAGATCCAGGAACATCAGCTCTGCCTCATGCCTCCGCAATTTCTCAAGGGCTTCCACGCCGTCTTTTGCGTAACTGACATCCCCCCGCAGCCCCTCCGGCAGGGCCCGGGCCATTTGTTTTCTGGCAAGGGCGGAGTCGTCGCAGATCAGTATGCGGGTGGTCATTGAGGAAGCCGTTGAGGGTTGATCATAAGGGGCGAAAGTATATCAGTAGTGGTTGTTATGTACACGTTTGCTACAGCGTTCGTAACCGTAGGTAAGGTGTTGTAAGCATATTAAACCAAAGGTTTTGTGACTGTATTCAAACTTGGCCGAGTATTACTGAATTGTAAACGGCGATTGTGAACCTGCTCACTCTATTGGCCGGTCTGCCTTGTTTATAGTGTGTCGTCGGCACATAAAATAATAATGGTTTTTCAGAGACGCAATTATATGAGACAGCAGGCGTATGGATACGCTGCCGTCACCCTGTTCTGCCTGGGTATTGCGCCCGTTGCCCAGGCCGAGCTGAAGCCCATTTCTGAGGAGACAATGGGTGAGGTGACCGGGCAGGCTTTTATGCAGATCGAGAACATTGACGGTGGGGTCGATGGGCTTCAGTTTACCCGAATGACTCTAGGGATGGATGTTGAGACCCGAGTCAATATCGACGATGTGACAGCCGGCGAAATCGACGGAGGCGTGGACTTTGCCGCCCAGCAGGTTGCGCTGGGGCATATTGCCCGCAATGACGGTAAGCAGTTCAACGGCCGTACCTATAGTGCCGGAGATACTGTTCATTTCGAGGCGTTCAAACCTTATATCGAGCTGGCGGAAGACCCTGCAGAGGGTAAGCTTTCTGGCTTTCGTATGGGGTTCGGGCAGGCGAGAGGGTCGGTTTCCTCGCTGACCAGCAGTTTCAGTGGCGATATTGGCCTGAAACTCGATGATGGGTCCGGCACGATATACGACGCCACGCTGATGGATCAAAACGCCCAACCAACTCGTCGCCGCGCCAGTCATATTGGGATAGTCGATCCTGCTGCTGCTCCCGCTGACTGCACTTCAGGTGCGGCCACTAACTGTGCGCCCCTGACCCGTCTGCAATCCCTTATTGTTGGTCAAGAGGGCACGGATGGCGTTACCGATTTCACCAATGATTTCTTCATCGGTTTTCAGCGGGAAGATGTAAATTGGCAAAGCCCTGATGGCGCCAACGTGATCAGCGCCGAGCAGGGTGTTTTCATCAACCTGCCCACGAGCATGACGGTTGATATGGACCAATTGATAACCCAGGGCGTGCAGCGATTGCAGACCCACCGCAATGACATGGGTAAGCAGCTCTTTTAAGGGTGTCTCTCGTTTTGTTTTCGAATAAAAGTTTTGGCTCATGGGATCATGGAGTGATCATTGCCAACCCTTCTTTACCTGAATGGCTTCAAGTTCTTCTTTTACGCCAACGATCACTGGCCTGCGCACGTCCATGTACTTAAAGGCGAGCGATGGGCTAAAATCCAGTTAAGTGATTTAAAGGTGGTGCACAGTTCACTGAAACATCAGGAGCTGCGAGCCTGCCTTGGAATTATTGAAAGCCATAGGTCGGAGTTTCTGGAGCGTTGGAATGCCTGGTTTGAAGGGTAAATCCGTTCATATAGACGATCGCCATCTCCACGTAGAGCTGGAGGACGGCCGCGTGATATCGACACCTATTCATTGGTATCCAGAGCTGGAGCGCGCCTCGATTGAGGAATTTCGCAAGTATCGTTTCATTTGTGATGCAACAGGCATCGAGTGGGAAGATATCGACTATCACCTGAGTATTGAGGCGATGTTGTCGGTTAAAGCCCGGCAAAGTGCTGCCTGATTGTCCCTCCCCCCTGACCCCGATTTCGCGACTGCAGGAGCTTCTGTTTTGATCCGCTCGTTTTACTGGCACGATTACGAAACCTTCGGGGTAGACCCGGTTCACGACAGGCCTTCCCAGTTTGCCGGGGTGCGAACGGATGCGGATCTCAACATTATCGAAGACCCACTGGTGATCTACTGCAAGCCTGGCGATGACTATTTGCCGTCGCCGGAGGCCTGCCTGATTACCGGTATTACTCCTCAGAAAGCGCTG
>NZ_DDOI01000159.1:0-7344 GCF_002341575.1 Marinobacter sp. UBA2498
TGTACGTGTTCTGCGGTCGCCATCTGCTAGTGAGCTACCTGCGCACCAGCAACCGAAGCGACAGCCGCCACAGCTGGGCCATTCTGGCCCTGCTGGTTGAAGTTCATCCGGCAGTACTGGCCGGATACCCGCATCGTGTTCCGGGGTGACAGCGGCTTTTACCGTCCCCGATTGCTGAGCTGGTGCGACCGGAACAACGTGGACTATCTGGTCGGCATCAGCAAGAACAGCCGGCTGCTCAAGGAGGTAGACGTACCCTCGATGCTGGTTCGCAAGGCTCACAACGAACTGGGTGAAAAAGTCTCCGCCACCTACCGGTTCCAGTACCAGGCCCGAACCTGGAAACACCCCCGCTGGGTGATCGCGCGTCTGGAGGAAGGCGAACTGGGTGCCAACCCCAGGTTCATTATCAGTTCCCGTTACGACGACGGCGTTAAACTCTACTACGAGCAATACTGTGCCCGGGGTGACATGGAAAACCGGATCAAGGATCAGCAGTTGTGTCTGTTCGCAGATCGCACCTCCAGCACGCGGTGGTGGACCAATCAGTGGCGGTTGCTCCTGTCGGGCTTTGCCTACACGCTGTTCGAGCGATTACGGGCCCACTTGAAGAAGACGCCCTTCGAGAGAATGAGCGCCAGTAACCTGCGGCTGAAGCTGATCAAGGTGGGCGCGGTCATCATTCGCAACACTCGGCGCATACGGGTGTTGATGAGCGATGCCTATCCTTACAAAGACGAACTCTCTGACCTGGTGCGTCAACTGGTTCCGGGATAGAAGCCCGGGCTCCCCCGGCCCGACTCAATGGGGGAAAGGGGGCCGTGTGTCCGGACAACAGGAATTGATCGATTATTGATCAGTCACGGCCGCCAATGAGCGGTAATGGCGGTAACCCGCACAGTCTGCGAGACTTGCTGGGGACCTATGAGAAATCCGGGCTAGAGTATCCAACTCCGTTTTGACCCTGAGCATTTCACTTTGCGAGCCGATGCCATAGTCAAGCCTCTGTTCCGTTACGGTGGCCAGTTGCTCGACCAAAGCGCGTGTCTCATGATGGAGATTGATCGCTTCATTGGTATACCACCAATATGCATACGCCTCCTTAACGCGAGCTGTCAGCTGCCTTATTAGCCACTGAGTCTCCTGCTGGGCGGCAAGCATTCCGGCCTCCGCTGCCTTGCGAGACGCCGACAGATGATCCGGCCAGGGCAGCTGCTGGCTTACCTCAAAGCGATGCCCAACTGTATTAGGTCCCTCTAGAGTTTCAGGCGCAATGCCATACTTGATGACCGGGTCGGCCCAAGTATCTGAGCCCTCCACTTTGGCTTCTGACATTTCGGCGACAGATCTTTGCGCGCCCAGAGTCGCGTTATTGGTCAGAGCCTCTTGAACCCAATCGTCAACGACCTCAATAGGTTCGGCGTTTATCGGCAAGGCCATTGTGATCAGCAGGATCAGAACGGTTTGGATGCCAATGGGTCTAATCATCGGAATGTTCCTTTTTTGGCGATTTTTTTCAGCCGTGCGCGCTGCCAGAGATAGAAAATCACCGGAATCAGCAGCAGGGTCAGGATCAACGTGGTGACCATGCCACCGATCATCGGGCCGGCGATGCGTTGCATGACTTCTGAGCCGGTGCCACTGCCCAGCATGATGGGCACCAGGCCAGCTACAATGGCCGCGAAGGTCATCATGATCGGACGCACCCGTTGCGCAGCACCGTCACTGATCGCCTTGCGCAGGGCATCTGCCGACAGCTGGCCTGATTGATGATCCACGGTTTCCAAAGCGTTATGCAGAGACTGGTTCAGGTACACCAGCATCAGGACTCCGATCTCCACCGCCACCCCGGCCAGGGCAATAAAACCGACGGCCACGGCCACGGAGAGGTTGTAACCCAGCAGATACATCAGCCAGATGCCACCGATCATGCCGAATGGCAGGGTGCCGAGAATAATGCCCACCTCGGTCAGGTTGCGGAAGTTCAGGTACAGCAGAATGATGATGATGGCCAGGGTCAGCGGCACCACCAGCGTCAGGCGTTCCTTGGCCCGCTGCATATACTCATATTGGCCAGACCAAGTCAGGGAGTAGCCAGCAGGTAGATCCACCTGTTCTTGCACCACGGACTGCGCCTCCCTTACCCAACTGCCCAGATCCCGGCCCTCGATATCCACCAGAGTCCAGCCATTGATACGGGCGTTTTCCGACTTGATCATGGGCGGCCCCTGGTCGATCCGGATATCCGCCACATCGGCCAACGCGATACGCTGGCCATTGGGTGTCACCATCGGCAGCAGGCGCATCTGCTCCACCGAATCCCGGTAACCCTGGGGATAGCGCAGATTGATGGGATAGCGCTCCAGACCCTCCACCGTGTTGGCCACGTTCATGCCGCCAATCGCGGTACGTACGACCGATTGAATGTCTGCGATATTCAGCCCGAAACGAGCGGCAGCCTCGCGCTGTATATCCACCTTGATGTAGCGTCCGCCGGCCACCCGCTCGGAAAACGCAGAGGCTGTGCCGGGTATGTCAGTCAACACCCGCTCGAGCTCTTCCCCTATACCCTGGATCACCGCCAGGTCAGGACCGGCCACCTTGATGCCGACTGGGGTCTTGATGCCCGTGGAGAGCATGTCGATGCGGGTTTTGATCGGCATGACCCAGGCGTTAGTAAGGCCCGGAAGTCTGACGGTCCTGTCCAGTTCCCGGCGCAGAGATTCCGGCGTCATGCCGGGTCGCCACTGGTCCCGTGGTTTGAACTGGATAAAGGTCTCAATCATGGTCAGCGGGGCAGGATCGGTGGCCGTATCGGCGCGGCCAATTTTTCCGAACACGGTCTCCACTTCCGGAATACTGGCAATCAGCTTGTCGGTCTGTTGCAGAATCTGTCGGGCCTTGCCAATGGAGATACCAGGATAGGTGGTGGGCATGTACATCAGATCCCCCTCGTCCAGAGGCGGCATGAATTCACTGCCCAGCTTGTTGGCCGGCCAGAAGCCGATGATCAGCACCACCAGGCCTCCGGCAAGCATCAATGCCGGCCGTCGCAAAGCCCAGCCGATAATCGGTCGGTACAGGGCGATCAGCAGTCGGTTGATGGGATTGCGATGTTCTGGCAATACCTTGCCACGGATGAAATAGCCCATCAGCACTGGAACGAGAGTGATGGCCAGCCCGGCTGCCGCCGCCATGGCGTAGGTTTTGGTGAACGCCAGGGGGGCGAAGAGCTTGCCCTCCTGAGCCTCCAGGGTGAAGACCGGCAGAAAGCTCACGGTGATGATCATCAGTGAGAAAAACAGCGCGGGCCCCACCTCACCCGCGGCCCGCGACATCACGGCCCATCGGTTTTCCGGTGTCAGCGGGGTTCGCTCCATGTGTTTATGGACGTTCTCCACCATCACGATGGCCCCGTCCACCATGGCGCCGATGGCAATGGCAATACCCCCGAGGGACATGATATTGGCGTTGATGCCCTGGGCGTGCATCACCACGAACGCCGCAAGGATACCTACGGGCAGACTGACGATGACCACCAGCGACGACCGTAGATGGAACAGGAATACTGCGCAAATAAGGACGACCACCAGGAACTCTTTCAATAACTTGCCATACAGGTTGTCCACGGCGTTATTAATGAGTGTGGAGCGATCTTAGGTAGGAACCACTTCTACACCATCGGGGAGGCTGGTTTTGATGTCCTCCAAGCGTTGCTTGACCCCTTCGATGGTTTTCAAGGCGTTCTCACCGAAACGCATCACCACAATGCCTCCGGCCACTTCCCCTTCCCCATTCAGTTCGGCGATACCGCGACGGACCTGTGGGCCAAGCTGCACATCGGCCACGTCTTTCAGTAACAGGGGCTTGCCGTTGTCGTTGACCCCCAGGGGGACCTGTCGCAGATCGTCTTCGTTCTGCAGGTAGCCGGTGACCCGTACCATGTATTCCGCCTCGGCCATCTCCACCACCGAGGCGCCGGTTTCCTGGTTGGCGCTGTTGATGGCGGAATGGATGCGCTGCAGGGTAATGTCGTGGGCCCGCAGTCTGTCCGGGTTCACCACGACCTGATACTGTTTCACCATGCCGCCAACGCTGGCGACCTCGGATACACCGGGCACGGTTTGCAGTTCAAACTTCAGGAACCAGTCCTGAATAGCCCGCAGTTCCGACAGGTCATGCTGACCGGTGCGGTCCACCAGGGCGTAGGAGTATACCCAGCCAACGCCGGTTGCATCCGGCCCCAGCTCTGGTTTGGCGGCATCGGGCAATTGCCCGGCCACCTGGCTCAGGTACTCCAGTACCCGGGAGCGGGCCCAGTACAGATCGGTGTTGTCATCGAAAATGACATAGACAAAGGAATCACCAAAAAAGGGGTATCCGGATTTTTTGGTTGATTGGCTCATATCATGATGACGGAACCAACCATCAGCTCAGCGGATTACCTGGTTGATGACGACTCTTCTTCACGGCCCCTGCAAGTTTGCAGCAACGCCCAGGTTCGCATGCCGAGATACGCAGTGAGGCTTCGCGATCAACACACCATGCATTCACAATGTCACTGCAAGGTCCGGCATGTCTCTGCTCAGTCCTTACGGCCTGAGCTAGCCCTATACAGCTGTTGTTTGCTCTCCTCGCTGATCCCCGTCAGGATGCCGCAGGCATTGATCTCCCGACCCTCGTTGCAACTCGCCCTCAGTGAAACGAGTTGTTGCTCAAGCGCTTGCAGAGCAGTTATCTGCGACCGCACATGAGAGATGTGGTCATCGAGCATGGCGTTGACGGCGGTACAAGGCTGGCGAGGGTCGTCCTGATAGCTCTGTAGCTCGCGAATCTCTGTCAGTGACAGGTCCAGAATTCGGCAGCGGCGGATAAAGGCAAGCCACTCGCCATGCTTCTCGGTATAGACACGGTAACCATTCTCCTGCCGTTCTGGCGGCGGCAACAGGCCCTGCTGCTCATAGAAGCGGATCGTCTGCGTGTCGATACCCGCTATCTGGGCTAACTGACCAATGCGCATCAGGCTTACTCCTCAACGGATCATCTGTCCCATTGACCTTATAGTAGCTATATAGTTTTTAATACTAGCAATCTATGTTGGTTAACTGGAGCCGTATCGTGAGTAAAGCCTGTGGTGGCCCATGTAGCTGCGATGCAACGCCTGCAGCGGATACCGATATGCCGGTCTCCTCCGAAGCGTCAGGGGAATGGGTCAGCGTGTATGCTGTGCCGAAGATGGATTGTCCCTCAGAAGAACGGATGATCCGCTTGGCGCTGAACGGCTTTGATGAGATTCGAACGCTGTCCTTCGACTTGTCGAACCGCCGATTGGAGGTCGTGCATGACGGCGAGGCTGAGCCCATTACCGCGAAACTGGCGACCTTGGGGCTAGGCGCCTCTCTTCAGGAAACCGTCATTGCCGACCCAGAGACGATCAAGGCCGCTGAGAGCTCGGCGGTCTCTGCTACGCAGGAGTCAGGCACTCTGCGCGTGTTGCTCGGTATCAATGCGATCATGTTCGTGGTGGAAATGACTGCTGGCCTGATCTCCCAGTCTACCGGCCTGATCGCTGATTCCCTGGATATGTTTGCCGATGCAGCCGTCTATGGCCTGGCTCTCTATGCCGTAGGGCGCAGTGCGAAAATGCAGGTACGTGCCGCGCATCTGGCAGGGGTACTGCAACTGATTTTGGCTATCGGCGTACTCGTCGAGGTGGTGCGACGCTTTGTTTTCGGTAGTGAGCCTGAATCGCTGATGATGATGGCGATCGCCTTCGTCGCGTTGATCGCCAATACCGGTTGCCTGCTGTTGATATCCAAGCACCGCGAAGGCGGCGCGCATATGAAGGCAAGCTGGATATTTTCGGCCAACGACGTGGTCATCAATCTGGGGGTTATCCTTGCAGGGCTTCTTGTTGCCTGGACCGGCTCCAACTACCCGGATCTGGTTATTGGCGGTATTGTGGGAGGCATTGTACTCATTGGTGCCAAGCGAATTCTTGCGCTAAAAGGATAATTCGATGTCTGAAGACCGTTCTCGCTTTTTTACGCTCACCTTTCTCGGCTTTTCGGCACTTATAGCACTGGCCGACCAGCTTATTAAATGGCTCGTCCAGCAATCCATGGCTTACGGGCAATCGGTTGAGATCACTCCTTTCTTTAATTGGGTGCACGTATGGAATAAAGGCGCTGCCTTCAGTCTCTTTGCCGATGGCGATGGCTGGCAGCGATATTTTTTTATTGCGATAGCCATTGTCGTCTCGGCTGTTCTGGTCAAATTGATTCGGGACAGCCATAAGCGAACCGAAGCCCTAGCCTATTCGATGGTACTTGGCGGTGCATTCGGAAATGTCATCGACCGAGTTTTTCGAGGCTATGTTGTCGATTACCTGGATTTTCATTGGCAATCCTGGCACTGGCCGGCATTCAATATTGCCGACGCCTTCATAGTCCTGGGCGTGATCATGATTTTTGTCACGGGCTTCAGGGCCGAAAAAGTGTGGGAAACAACATGGAAAATCGCCAGAATGGCTAGTTTGCGCGATGTCGCCAACGCATAACCCTCTTAGTCAGGCTTAGCGAGTATTGCGACTACATTTAGTTGAACAGTAACCGAACAAGGAGAAAATAATGGGCCACGAGCATGCTCACATGTCGCCGGATACCAAGGACAAGCGAGTTGCAGTAGCCATCTGGGCGAATGGCGTCCTGACTGTCGCCCAGATCGCGGGCGGGATCTTCGCTGGCAGCCTGGCGCTGATCGCCGACGCTATACATAACTTTTCAGACATGGCATCGCTGGTTATCGCTTTTGCCGCCCGGAAAATTGCACGCCGCCCGGCCGACTCAAAGATGACCTTTGGCTATGGGAGAATTGAGATCGTTGCGGCACTCATAAACTACACCACCTTGATCATGATAGGCCTTTACCTGATCTACGAAGGTACCATGCGATTCATTGAGCCGACGGAAATCAAGGGATGGTGGGTAATCTGGCTTGGCATTGTCGCACTGGTAGTGGACGCGCTGACCGCGCTGCTGACCTACTCGATGCAGAAGGGCAGCGTTAATATTCGTGCGTTGTTTTTACACAACTTGTCTGATGCGTTTGCCTCAATAGCAGTCGTTATAGGCGGTGCCCTGATTCTGCTCTACGACATGCGCTGGGTTGATCCAGCGATCACAATTGGTATCGCCAGCTACATTCTCTACCTGGGCCTGACGGAAATCGGCGGAACCATCCGAACACTCATGCTGGGCAGTCCTGTGGATATCGACACAGATTCGGTCATTGAGGCTGTATCAAACGTAGAGGGCGTTATCGACCTTCACCACGTACATTTCT
>NZ_DDOI01000090.1:0-14067 GCF_002341575.1 Marinobacter sp. UBA2498
ACCGGCAGAGAGGTGCAAGTCAGACGCACCCTGTTTCGCCGAAAAGGCAAGCAGTTCAGTAATATCCATAGGAATCCTCGGAAGGCTTTTTCTTTTATCCCGGTAGCTTCCGCCCGGCGGGGCCCCGGCGCGGTTCACTTGGCATTTCAGTGACCTGCGGGTAACGTGTCACCGTACAAGTGACAGACCGAGCGTGGCATTCTCACACTATGAGCAGCATAGCAGACAACATCGGGAGCGTAACCCGACGCATACAAAAAGCAACATTGCAGGCAGGCCGTGCGCCCGGGTCTGTGCATTTGCTCGCCGTCAGCAAAACCCGACCACCGGAAGACCTGCGGGAAGCCTTCGCTGCCGGGCAGCGGGCCTTTGGTGAGAACTACCTCCAGGAGGCGCTCGAGAAGATCGAGGCGCTTTCAGATCTCGAGGGCGTCGACTGGCATTTCATCGGGCCGATCCAGTCCAACAAGACGCGACAGATGGCCTCCGCCTTTGCCTGGGTGCACAGCGTCGACCGACTCAAGATTGCCCGTCGCCTGAGCGAACAGCGCGATCCTGCGCTGCCGCCATTGAATATCTGTCTTCAGGTCAATATTAATGAGGAAGAGAGCAAATCCGGCTGCACTCTGGATGAGCTGCCGGATCTGGTGGCCGAAATCGGCGAATTGCCGAACCTCAGCTTGCGAGGCCTGATGGCCATTCCGGATCCGGATCAGCCTGAAGCAGGATTGAGAGCCAGTTTCCGGAAACTTGCCAATACTCTGAAACAGCTGCGGTCAGACCATCCCCACGCCGGCCCGCTCGACACACTGTCGATAGGCATGTCCGGCGACCTGGAAGTCGCGATTGCGGAAGGCGCCACCTGGGTACGGGTCGGCACTGCCCTGTTCGGCAAACGCCCAGTAAAGAGCTGAACCGGCCGGTTCCTGCTATGATCAGGGCCGGACGTTTAACCGATCAACCGGGGAGTTAACCTTGAGCACATCACCAACCATTTCTTTTATTGGCGCCGGCAACATGGCCAGCGCCATCATTGGCGGTATGCTGGATAACGGCTATAAGGCCGGCAATATCTGGGTCAGCGCGCCGGATGACGCGCACCTGCAGACAATCCGCAAGCGCTTTGGCGTAAGCGTCACCACAGACAACCGGTACTGCGCCCAGCAGGCTGACATGGTAGTTCTGGCGGTGAAACCCCAGGTCATGGCCGATGTCTGTCGCGACATTGCACCAGTAGTCCAGAACACTCGCCCACTGATGGTATCCATCGCCGCCGGCCTGACAGCGGATACCCTCGATGGTTGGCTTGGTGGCGGCCTGCCGATGGTTCGGGTAATGCCCAACACACCGTCCCTGGTCGGCAAAGGGGCTGCAGGCCTGTTTGCCAACAAAGAAGTGAAAGACAAACAGAAGAAGATGGTGGAATCGGTGTTCGAAAGCATCGGGTCAGCGCTCTGGGTTGAGGACGAAAACCTGCTGCACGCGGTTACCGCCCTCTCCGGCAGCGGCCCCGCCTATTTCTTCCTGATGCTTGAGGCGCTTGAGGAAGCGGCCACCGAGGCTGGCATCGCCGCCGGAACCGCGAGGGAACTGGCTATCCAGACCATGGCGGGAGCCGCGGAAATGGCCGGTCGAAGCGAGCACGATCCCGGCCAGCTCAAGCGTAATGTGATGTCTCCTGGCGGAACCACCGAACAGGCCATCAACACGTTCGAGGAAGGTGGTATGCGCGATCTGGTAGCCAAAGCGTACAAGGCCGCCTTCAAGCGTTCGGAAGAAATGGCCAAAGAACTGGCAGGCAAACAGTAACCGATAACGGAGACACGGCTTCATGCTGGCAGATATTCTGATTACCATCCTGCTCATCGCATCCACCTTTTACCTGACCATTGTGCTGCTTCGGTTCCTGCTTCAACTGGCCAGGGCCGACTTCTACAATCCCATCACTCAATTCGTGGTCAAGGCCACCAATCCACCGCTACGCCCGCTACAGCGGGTTATTCCTGGCCTGGGCGGTTTCGATGGAGCTTCGCTGGTTCTTGCAGTCATCATTCAGGGCATCACCTTCTTCCTGATCCTGGTGGCGCTGAACGGCGGCATTCCGGCCATAAATCCGATTACGCTGCTGGTGTGGGCGGTACTGAACGTACTGGACCTGATCGTGAAGATCTATTTCTGGTCGGTAATTGCAGTGGTCGTCGTCAGTTGGATCGCGCCGGGCAGCGGCCATCCGGCCATCCAGCTGGTCGCCCAGATCACCGAGCCGGTCATGCGCCCGGTGCGCAATATCATGCCCTCCATGGGCGGCCTGGACCTGTCACCCATCATCGTTTTCCTGATTCTGAACGTGATCTCAGTGGTGATTGAACACATGAAAATGGCCGCAGGCCTCGGCTCCATCGGGCTCGGTATGTAAACGCCGTCTCAAATATACATTTTGTAACACTTAGCCACGAAATCCATCATTCCCGAGCTGCAAAGTCATGTAACTGATTTTGCAGCTTTTTTAGTGAATTTCCGGCAAGTTTGGCCACTTCTTCCACTCCGGCCCAGCCACAAACTTGGAAATAACAGGATAGTATTAACGGTAATTAATCCGTCACCCGTGAGCACCCCGTTCTGAGCGGGATACCAGGAAGTCGCGCAGAAGGAAAATCCGATGAACCAACAGGGAACTCTGTCGCAGCAGGTAGAGGCTTATCACAACTGGAAAAAAGAGCTGATCCGCCAGATCGGCAGGTACCGGCTGTGGCTGCAGGATAACAATCTGTTCTCCGACGATGTCAGCACCCGCATACGCCACGGGCTGGAGCTGCTGATTGAGGATGAACTGACCATTGCGTTTGTCGGCGAATACTCCCGCGGTAAAACCGAACTGATCAACGCCCTGTTCTTCTCCGAGTATGGCCAGCGCATGCTGCCGTCCCAGGCGGGGCGCACGACCATGTGCCCCACGGAGCTGTTCTTCGATCGCAGCGCCAATGAAAACTACCTGCTCCTGCTTCCCATCGAGACCCGAAACGGCGAACTGTCCCTGCAGCAGTTGCGCAAGCAGCCGGAACGCTGGGTCAAACATGAGCTGGATGAGCGCGACCCTGAGATCATGCGGGAGGTGCTTGCCGAGGTTGCCCGCGTCAAGAGTGTGCCACCTGAGGAGGCTCGCGCACTCGGCTTCGACGAAGGCATGCTCGAGAATGATCGCAACAACCCGGGCAATGTACTCGTACCTGCCTGGCGGAACGCACAGATCAGCATCCGCCACCCCCTGTTCGAGCGCGGCCTGCGGATCCTCGATACGCCGGGCCTGAATGCTCTTGGCTCCGAGCCGGAGCTGACGATCAGCATGCTGCCCCGCGCCCATGCGGTGATCTTTGTGCTGAGTGCCGACACCGGTGTGACTGCCAGCGACATGACCATCTGGAAAGAGCACATCGACACCCAGCACGCCGATCATCGCGCCGGCCGCTTTGCCGTGCTGAACAAGATCGACGTGCTCTGGGATGACCTCCAGGGCGAGCGCCACACTAACGAGGCGATTGAGCGGGTGCGCGGTTATACGGCCGACCACCTGGGCATGCGCCAGCACGATGTCATCCCGGTTTCTGCCAAGCAGGGGCTGGTCGCAAGGGTGAAGAAAGACAACGACCTGTTCGACCGTTCCAATATCAATCAGCTTGAGCAGCTGATTATCCAGCGCATCCTCATGCACAAGGAACAGCTGATCACCCAGAGTCTGATCAACGACCTGCTGGGCATGCTCCAGAACAGCCAGGCAGCAATGCAGTACCGCCTCGAATCCCTGGAGGAAGAGCTTCAGGCGTGCGCGGGCGTTACCATGGACAAGGCAGCGCTGGGCCGCCTCGCAGAACGCGCCCAGAAAGACTACGACTTTTACTACAAGAAGCTGATCACCCTGCGCTCCAGCCGTCGCCTCATGGACTCCCAGGGCGACCTGTTGAAGAAGCTGGTGAGCGAAGACCGCTTCGAAGCCCATGCGGAACATGTACGTACCAGTATGTCGAAGAGCTGGACCACTGCGGGGATGAACCGCGCCATGGATCAGTTTTTCGAACTGCTCGAAAGCGACTTGACCAACCTTCTGAGCGAAGGGCACCTGGCCGAAAAAATGGTGGGCGCGATTTACCGTCGCTATAACGAAGACAACCGGGCACGTCACCTTGAGCCCATCCCGCTGCGGGCCGGGCGCCATGTTATTGCCATCCGCGAGTTGCGCAAAAAAGCGAGACGCTTCCGCATCAGTCCGAAGAACCTGCTCACCGAGCAGTCGGTCCTGGTTCGCCGTTTTTTCAATGTCATGGTGGGCGAAGCCCGCACACTGCATGCCCGTGTACGCCAGGACGTTGAGCGCTGGCCATCGGAAGCCCTGCTACCGATCATGCAGTATTCCATGGAGCAGAAGCAGCTTCTGGAGCACCAGATCCGGCGCCTTCGCGATATGGTCCGCAACGACAAGGACAGCCGCACCGAGCGCCTGCGCCTGACCAACACCATTGCCGACCTGCGCAGGCAACTGGAACTGGCCGACGCGATGCAGCGCCAGATCCGCAAACCGGCCCCCACCCTGATCCAGCAAAAAGTGGTGAACATCTCCGGCGCTGTGTAGTGTCCCGCAAGCGCGACCATTCAGGCGGTTGCAGCCATCACGCCCCGGCTTTAAACTGCTGGGCTGGCGATGGCTTTGTCATTGCTTTTCCAGACACTTACGGATCGAACCAGGAACCATTCGCGCCGATGCCTGATACCCTGCCTGCGGATTCTGTCGGGATTGTCTCCCCGCAGACCTATCATTTCGACGCTCCCATCGATCTGGCCTGCGGCCAGTCCCTGGAAAACTATGACCTGGTGGTGGAAACCTACGGCACCCTGAATGCCGACGCCAGCAATGCCGTTCTTATCTGCCATGCCTTGAGTGGCCATCACCACGCGGCCGGCTACCACTCTGCCGAGGACCGCAAACCCGGCTGGTGGGACAGCTGTATCGGCCCCGGAAAACCCATCGATACCGATCGTTTTTTTGTTGTCAGCCTGAACAATCTGGGGGGCTGCCACGGCAGCACCGGCCCCAACAGCATCAATCCCGAAACCGGAAAGCCGTTTGGCCCGGAGTTTCCGGTTATCACCGTGGGCGACTGGGTCAAGAGTCAGGCGCTGCTGGCAGATCGGCTCGGCATTCAATGCTGGGCGGCCGTTGTTGGCGGTTCCCTCGGCGGCATGCAGGCCCTGCAGTGGAGCCTGGACTACCCCGATCGCCTGCGGCATGCGGTGGTGATTGCGTCCACTCCGCGATTGACCGCCCAGAATATTGCCTTCAATGAAGTGGCACGCCAGGCAATAACCTCTGATCGGGAGTTTCACGACGGGCGCTATTACGACTTTGATACGGTTCCCAGGCGTGGTCTTATGCTGGCGCGGATGGTTGGCCATATCACGTATCTGTCTGATGCCTCCATGGGCGAGAAATTTGGCCGCGAACTCCGTGACCAGGCTTACAAGTTTGGTTATGACGCGGAGTTCCAGGTCGAGAGCTACCTCCGCTATCAGGGCGAACGCTTTTCCGAATCGTTTGACGCCAACACCTACCTGTTGATGACCCGTGCCCTGGACTACTTTGATCCGGCCTACGAGTTTGGCGGCGACCTCTCGAAAGCACTGGCAGCGGCCAGTTGCGAATACCTGGTGTTGTCATTCAGCACCGACTGGCGCTTCACGCCGGCCCGCTCGGAAGAAATGGTCAATGCCATGATTGGCGCGCGCAGGAAGGTCAGCTACGCCGAGGTGGACGCACCCTGGGGGCACGACGCGTTTCTGATTCCGACCCCGCGGTACACTGACATCTTTAACGCCTATATGGACCGGGTAGCACGGGAGGTCGGCGCATGAGACCGGATCTCGAAATCATCCAGCAGTGGGTTCAGCCCGGCCACCATGTTCTGGACCTGGGCTGTGGCGACGGCACTCTTCTTGATTTCCTCCAGCGGGAACGGGGTGCCAGTGGCTTCGGCCTGGAGATAAACCCGGACCACATCACCGCCTGCATGGGCCGCGGAGTGGCGGTTATCGAACAGAACCTGGACACCCAGGGGCTGGGGAACTTTGAAGATGGCAGTTTCGATATTGTTCTGATGACCCAGGCGCTTCAGGCGGTCCGGCGTCCTGACAGGGTACTGGATGAAATGCTGCGGGTTGGCAGCGAAGGCATCGTGACCTTCCCCAACTTTGCTCATTGGCGATTGCGCTGGGGACTGACTTTGAGCGGTCGTATGCCCGAATCCGAGGCACTGCCGTATAAATGGTATAACACGCCCAACATAAGGTTGTGCACCTTCAAGGATTTTGAGGCACTGTGCCGTCAGAAAGGCATCAGGATCAAAAGCCGCCGGGTGGTTGATGGCCAGCACCAGAACAGTTGGCTGGCTCGTCTCTGGCCGAACTTGTTGGGCGAAATTGCCATTTACCGAATCACACGGGAGACCTAGCAATGATCGCAAAAACCTTTTCCACATTCCGTACGCTGCTGGCAATCACGCTGATTGGCCTGTTCAGCCTGCAGGCACAGGCCGGCTCGAAGGATTTCGGAGACTACAAGGTACTCTGGAGTGTCCTGCCCAGCACCTTCCTGGCTCCGGAAGTCGCCCAGGCCAATAATCTTCAGCGGAGCAAGGGCATAGGCATCGTCAATATCTCCATCATGGAGGAAAACGACGATGGCTCAATGTCCCCGGTGAGCGGCCAGGTCGAGGGCAAGGTAACCAACGATGTCCAGCAGGTACGCTTCCTGGCGTTCCGCCGCATCCAGGAGGGCGACTCCGTGTACTTTATTGCCAAGTATCAGTATTCCTCCGGCGAACTGATGACTTTCAATATTACCGCACGCCCTACCGGACACCAGCAGGACCTGGCGGTACGGTTTGCTCACACACTGTTCAGCGATTAAGCCTATATGACCAACCGACTTGTCATCGCCAGCAATAACAGGGGCAAAATCGCCGAGTTGACCGAGCTCCTGGCACCTCTTGGCATGACGCCGATTGCCCAGGGCGAACTGGGCGTCGGTGAAGCCGAGGAGCCGGCGGTCACCTTTGTAGAAAACGCGATTCTCAAGGCGCGCCACGCGGCCCGGGAAACCGGGCTGCCAGCACTCGCTGACGACAGTGGTCTGGCGGTGGACGCGCTTGAAGGCCGCCCGGGCGTGCGCTCTGCCCGCTTTGCCGGCGATGATGCAACCGATCAGGACAATGTGGACGCCCTGCTGGACGCCATGGCGGGCGTGCCGGACGGGCAACGGGGCGCCCAGTTTCACTGTGTGCTGGTATACCTGCGCCATGCCGAAGACCCGACCCCGATCATCTGCCATGGCCGCTGGCCGGGCTCGATCCTCAGATCCCCTCAGGGCGATGGCGGCTTCGGTTATGACCCGGTGTTCCTGGCACCAGAGCATGGCTGCAGTGCGGCGGAACTGTCCCGCGCCGAAAAGGGCAGCATCAGCCACCGCGGACGCGCCCTGAAGATTCTGCTGGATCAGCTGAAGGCCGAGGCCTGAAACAGTTGAGTAATACCAGCCCCGGGGACGATCAGCAGCCAGCGGCGGTTAGGCCGCCGTTGAGCCTCTATATTCACGTACCCTGGTGCGTGCGGAAGTGCCCCTACTGTGACTTCAACTCCCACGCTTTCACCGGGACAATCCCGGAATCCGCCTATCTGCAGGCTCTGCTCGAAGATCTCGACCAGGACCTGGCCTTTGCCACCGATCGACCAATAGAGACCGTGTTCATCGGAGGCGGCACTCCGTCCCTGATGAGCGGCGACTTCTACGATCGCCTGTTCAGGGAACTGCGGGCACGCCTTGCCTTCGCCACAAATCCCGAAATTACCCTGGAAGCCAACCCCGGCACGCTCGAAGCCGGCCGGTTCGACGCGTTCCGGGCAGCGGGCATCAACCGTCTGTCCATCGGGGTCCAGAGTTTCAATCCCGACCATCTCAAAACGCTGGGGCGCATTCACGATGCCGATGCCGCCCACCGGGCCATACGCGCCGCTCGCCGTGCCGGGTTCGATAACTTCAATATCGATCTGATGCACGGTCTGCCGGGCCAGACGCCCGGGCAGGCACTTGAGGACATCCAGACTGCCCTGGACTACAAACCACCGCATCTCTCCTGGTACCAGCTGACCCTCGAGCCCAATACCGAGTTTTACAGCCGTCCGCCAGAACTGCCCGACGACGATCATCTCTGGGACATCTATCGCCGGGGTTCCGATTACCTGCACCAACACGGCTACGAGGATTACGAAGTCTCGGCCTGGAGCCTCCAGGGAAGGGCCTCCCGTCACAATCTGAACTACTGGACGTTCGGGGACTACCTGGCCCTCGGGGCTGGGGCCCACGGCAAGATCAGCCTGGTGGACGGGGGTATCAGGCGATACTGGAAGACCCGGCAGCCGGACGCTTACCTGAACCGGATCGGCAGCCGAACGGCCGGTTCTGATGCGATTGCCGTGGACGATCTGCCGCTGGAATTCCTGATGAACGCCCTCAGACTGAAAGAAGGAGTGGATGAAAGCCTTTTTTCTGAACGAACGGGTTTACCCCTGACAACAGTTGGAGTAAAACTTGAACAACTGCGGAATGAAAAGCTGCTGGTAAGCGATCGACTCCAGGCAACCGACCTGGGCCAGAGATACCTTAACAGCCTGTTGGAGCGTTTTCTGTAATGGACCCTGCACACGGAGTGGCAGCATTTCCCAAAAGCCTGAAAGCCAGCCTGGTCGTGGCTGCCGTGCTGCTGTTCGCTCTGCTTATGGTCAACCAGCCTCTGCAGACGGCATCAGCACCCCAGGGTATCGTGAGCTATCAGCTGGCCGGGACTGCCGATCAGGCCCACGCCATTTTTCGCAGCTGGGGAAGCGAAGGGGTTGCCTGGGCGAAGGTTTCGCTGTGGCTGGACTTCCTGTTCATTCCTGCCTACATGCTGGCCCTGATTCATCTTACCCGGCACTTTACCCGTGATCGCCCCGGCATTCGCGAGCGGGTGGGTGCCCGTTGGGTACGGGCCCTGTTCGCAACTGCCGGCCTGAGCGACGGTGCAGAGAACATTCTGTTGCTGAACAATTTCAACCCGCCCACCGATGAGATGAGCCTGTCCGCAACCCTATGCGCACTCATCAAATTCACGGCGCTCACGCTCGGCATCGCCGGGCTGGTCATCATCCGGGCGTCACGGCGCCACCCGCTCGCGCATCACTGACCCCCGATCAACGCCTCTTAATTGGTGCGATAGAACAACAGGTCCCAGACACCGTGACCGAGGGTTTCGCCCCGCTTCTCAAACTTGGTAATTGGACGGTCGTCAGGGCGCGGTGAATAGCCACCGGTCTCCTGGGTGTTGGCAAAGCCCTCGGACTCGCTCATCACCTCGAGCATATGCTCGGCATAATTCTCCCAGTCGGTCGCCAGGTGCAGAATGCCGCCTACCCTCAACTTGTGACGAACCCGCTGGACAAACTCGTGCTGGATCAGCCGGCGCTTGTGATGCTTTTTCTTGTGCCAGGGATCGGGGAAGAACACCATCACGCGATCCAGGCACGCATCCGGAAGGCAGAGGTCAATCACATCGTTGGCATCAATACTGTAAATCCGGACGTTTTCCAGGCCACGGTCCTCGATCTCCTTGAGCAACGCGCCAACACCGGGCTGATGAACTTCAACCCCGATAAAATCCTGTTCGGGAGCGGCCTCAGCCATGTCGGCCAGGGACCGCCCCATACCAAAACCGATTTCCAGGTTCAGCATGTTGTCGCGGCCGAACACTTCCCTGGGATCAATCATTCCGTCCTCACGGGTCAGCCCGTACTTCGGCCAGCTCCGCTCGAACGCCTTTTTCTGGCCTTCCGTCATCCGGCCCTGGCGCAAAACAAAGCTGCGCACACCGCGACGGGTGGTGACCGGCGAATCGGCGGCCTCTTTGGGATCTTGCGGTTCTTTATGGTCTGTCATCTGCAATCCTTAACCGCAGGCAGCGGGTCATGGTTAACGGGATTTGCCAACAGTTTACCAGAGTGTTGTCGCTCAGGCGGAGACCACCGAGTTGCGGCCCTGCTGTCGGTCGAGCTGCCGGTAACCCAGAGCCTCAACCAGATGGCTCTGTCGTAGCTCCTCGCTGCCTTCAAGATCGGCAAGCGTTCGGGCAACTCGCAATATGCGGTGCAGTGCACGGGCCGAAAGCCCCAGCTTTTCCATGGCACCGGTGAGCAACTGCTCGCCCTGGCGATCCAGCCGGCACGCAGCCTGCAACGCACGCCCGGACAAGGCCGCATTCAGGCAACCCCGCTCTGATTGCCGGGCTCTGGCAATCAGGACACGCTCCCGGACGGTGGCGCTGGTTTCGCCATCCCCGCCCGACTGCATCAATACGTCGCCACCCTGCACAGGCACCTCCACATGCAGATCAAACCTGTCCAGAAGGGGGCCGGAAATTTTCGACCGGTAACGGGTAACCTGTTGCGGCGTACACTGACACTCGATGGTGGGATGACCACTGTAGCCACAGGGGCAGGGATTCATTGCAGCCACGACCTGAAATCGCGCCGGAAAATTCACCTGCCGTGCTGCCCGGCTGATCGAGATTTCGCCGGTTTCCATCGGCTCACGCAGGACCTCCAGCACCCGGCGTTCAAACTCTGGCAACTCGTCGAGAAACAGTACGCCCCGGTGAGCCAGTGAGATTTCTCCGGGCCTCGGGCTGCTGCCGCCGCCCACCAGGGCCACCGCTGAAGCGGTATGATGGGGCGCCCGGAAAGGCGGCTGGCGCCAGCCCCCGGCCCGAATCGGCAGCCCGGCCACCGAATGCACGCTGGCGACTTCCATGGCGGAGCCATCATCCAGCCCCGGAAGAATGCCGGGCAAACGACTGGCCAGCATACTCTTGCCGGTTCCCGGTGGGCCGAAGAACAGCAGATTGTGGCTGCCTGCCGCAGCCACTTCCAGTGCACGGCGGGGAACTCGCTGACCACGGACATCCGACAGGTCCGGCACTTCCCTGTTGCTGCCCGGCGCCTGTTCCAGCGAGGACCTGGGCACCGGCACCAGGCGGGCGCGGCCACTCAGGTGCTCGCACACGGCCAGCAGGTGGCCGGAAGCCAGAACGTCACCCTGGCTGGCCAGGGCCGCCTCCTCGGCATTGCCCTGGGGAACCAGCAGGTTTCGTTGCTCCTGCCGGGCGGCTAATACCGCCGGCAGCACGCCTTTAAGCGGCCTCAATGCACCATCAAGGGACAATTCGCCGAGAAATTCGCAGTCCGAAAGGCTCTCGGCCGGAATCTGGCCCGAGGCCGCCAGAATGCCCAGGGCAATAGGCAGATCAAAGCGACCACCCTCTTTGGGCAAGTCGGCAGGGGCAAGATTAATGGTGATTCTCCGGGCGGGGAACTCGAACCCGGCGTTCAGAAGGGCACTGCGAACACGCTCTTTGCTCTCCCTTACACCGGTTTCCGGCAGCCCCACAATCGAGAGCGCAGGCAAGCCGCCTGAGAGATGGACTTCAACGGTAACGGCGGGCGCCGACACGCCAATGGTGGCGCGGGAATGAACGATAGCAAGCATGACAACCTTCCATGGTAATGACCGGAACTGCTTGCCCGGCGTCCTGCCGGGCGTGTCCGTGGTTTACTGTTTTGGCAGGGAATTTTCCAGTTCGGCTACCCGCTTCTCGAGTGCGTCCACCTTTTCACGGGTCTTCAGCAGGACCGCCTGCTGGGCGTCGAACTCTTCCCTCGTTACCAACTCCAGGCGGGACAGGACGGACATCACGGTGGCCCGGGCCTGGGTTTCAAAATCTTCCCGTGCAGCGCGGGCCATGTCCGGTACAAACTGGCCAAACTGGCCCTGCAGCTGAGCAAAAATATCCTGTGGACCTTTCACACATCACCTCACACATTTCTGAAATATCCGGCTTCGACTAAAAGAGAGGGCCTGTTACCGGTTTGCAGGAGTGTATCACACCGCAGCCCCTGCCATACTGTAGGCGGTCGGCCCTATAATAGCGGTCGAACGGTCAGGCAGCCCGCTCCAATTTGGCTCACTGGCCGGCTACCCGCTTCATTTTGGTGCACAACTTTGCGCCATTCTGGTACGCGGATATCGTAGCCTGTTGTTTTAAATATATTTTTTTGCGTTGGCATACCCGATGCTAAAGCTCTCGTACGCAATCCGCACGATTGGTGTGCGAGGTGGCAGCATCCCGAGCTCAACAACCGGCCGACGGGCCCTCACTGTTGAGACGGCTTTACCAAGGAGAAAGCAATGAAACTTGTGACAGCGATCATCAAGCCTTTCAAATTGGACGATGTCCGTGAGGCATTATCCGAGATTGGCGTTCAAGGCGTAACCGTCACTGAAGTCAAAGGCTTCGGTCGGCAAAAAGGCCACACAGAACTCTATCGTGGCGCGGAATACGTGGTGGATTTCCTGCCCAAGGTGAAGGTGGAAGTTGCTATCGGCGACAACCTTCTGGACCAAGTTATCGAGTCCATCACCAAGGCGGCCAACACCGGCAAGATCGGTGACGGCAAGATCTTCGTGACTGAACTGGCTCAAGCCATCCGGATCCGGACTGGCGAAACCGGCGAAGAAGCGGTCTGAACCAGCTCTGATTTTTCGATCAGCCAACGCAAAAAAATTTATAACCTGAAAAGCCTCGTGCGGAGGGCTTCATATGGAAAGCAATCTTAATCACATTTTTGAACTCCAGTATGCGCTGGATACCTTTTACTTCCTGATTTGCGGTGCCCTGGTCATGTGGATGGCCGCTGGCTTTGCCATGCTGGAAGCCGGCCTGGTGCGTGCCAAGAACACCACTGAAATCCTGACCAAGAACGTGGCCCTGTTTGCGGTCGCCTGTACCATGTACCTGATTGTCGGCTACGACATCATGTACGACGGCGGTATCTTCCTGAGCGGTGTAACAACCGTTGCCGAGATGGACGACGCAGCGATCGCGGGCGTTATTGCAGCCTCCACTGAAGCCGGCTTCGGCGACATGGGCGAATACAGTGGCGCTTCTGACTTCTTCTTCCAGGTTGTTTTCGTTGCAACCGCCATGTCCATCGTTTCCGGCGCCGTGGCTGAGCGCATGAAGCTCTGGGCCTTCCTGGCTTTCGCCATCGTTATGTGTGGCTTCATCTACCCGATGCAGGGTTCCTGGACCTGGAACGGCGACGCGGTATTCGGCATGTACGAGCTGAGCTACAGCGACTACGCCGGTTCCGGTATCGTTCACATGGCAGGCGCAGCAGCGGCCCTGGCAGGCGTTCTTCTCCTCGGTGCCCGTAAAGGCAAGTACGGCGCCAAAGGCGAAATCCGTGCCTTCCCGGGCGCCAACCTGCCCCTGGCAACGCTTGGTACCTTCATCCTCTGGATGGGCTGGTTCGGCTTTAACGGCGGCTCCACCCTGAAGCTGGGTGGCATCGGTGTCGCCAACGAAGTTGCCAACGTGTTCCTGAACACCAACGCAGCTGCAGCCGGTGGCCTGATTGCCGCCCTGATCGTGGCACGCCTGATGTTCGGCAAAGCGGACCTGACCATGGCCCTGAACGGTGCCCTGGCTGGCCTGGTTGCCATCACTGCAGAGCCGGCGGATCCTTCTCCCCTGCTGGCCACCATCATCGGCGCCATTGGCGGCACCCTGGTTGTCTTCTCCATCGTAACCATGGACAAGCTGCGCATTGACGACCCGGTCGGTGCCATCTCTGTCCACGGCGTGGTGGGTATCTGGGGTATCTTCGCGGTTCTCCTGTCCGACGCAGACGCTACCTTCATGGGTCAGCTGGTCGGCATGCTCACCATCTTCATCTGGGTGTTCGTCACCAGCCTGATCGTCTGGGGCATCCTGAAAGCCGTCATGGGCATCAGGGTTTCCGAGGAAGACGAGTACGAAGGTGTGGATCTGTCCGAGTGCGGCATGGAAGCCTATCCGGAGTTTGTCAGCGGCAAGCAGTAATCGTTGACACGAGCAACGAAAAAGGGCGCCATCTGGCGCCCTTTTTTTGTCT
>NZ_DDOI01000090.1:14156-25923 GCF_002341575.1 Marinobacter sp. UBA2498
TGGCGCCCTTTTTTTGTCTGCTTTGTCTGCCCGCTTTCCCCTTAACCTTCTTCCGGACGGACCTCATCTTCCAGTGCATCCACCATGAACTGGGGCATCGCCAGGGCACCGTGATGAACCCCGGAATTATAGTATCGGGTCACGAACGGCCGGTTGTTGGCATCTTCCTCGCGGAAGTATTTGATCGGGTTTTCCTTGCTGGCCATGGTGCAGCTCCACCAGCCGGTGGGGTAGACCGGTTGCGGGAATGGCATGGTCTGCACATGCTCGAATCCGGCCTTACGCATGTCCTCGTGAATGCCCTTGATGATGCTGTCGGTGTGCAGCAGCGGTGATTCGCTCTGCTGGACAATAATGCCGCCTTCTCGAAGCGCCAACATGGCATCCCGGTAAAAATCCAGGGCAAACAGGCCTTCGGCCGGGCCGACAGGATCGGTGCTGTCGATAATAATGAGGTCGACACTGTTCGGCTCAATGTCCCGCATCCACTGGATACCATCTCCGAAGAAGAAATTGGCGCGCGGGTCACTGTTCGCTTCGCAAAGCTCCGGAAAATATTTTTCCGACATGCGGGTTACCCGCTCGTCGATTTCCACCTGCCAGGCTTCCTCAACGCCCGGATGCTTGAGCACCTCTTTCAGGGTGCCACAGTCACCGCCGCCGACAATCACCACCTTTTTGGGGTCCCGGTGGGTGAACAGGGCCGGATGGGTCATCATTTCGTGGTACAGGAAGTTATCGCGGGTGGTCAGCATCACGCAGCCGTCCAGAACCATCAGGTTGCCGAAGGTCTCGGTCTCGTAGATCTCCAGTTTCTGGAACGGTGTCTGCTCCTCGTGGAGCTTCTTTTTCACCTGAAGGGAGAACGCTGTCCCCTGATCCTGGAATACCTCGGTAAACCAGCCGTCATTGAGTGCTGTCATGTCTTGCCTCCCGATGTGGGCCATGGGCTGTGTTAAAAGGGCGTATTGTAGGGACGCCTTACCGTGAGCTAAAGCGATAATCGCGGCAACCGGCCAGATATTTTCCCTGCCCGGTTCTTTTAGCCCGTGGCGGGAATCCATACAATGTCGGCCAGAAGCCGGCTGCCGAACAATTCCCTGCCGGCCAGTGTTTCCTGACAGGATAGCAAGCATGAGCGAAGCCAGCGCCACCCCGGCCCACAAGGTTTACAACATTGCCCACTGGAGCGATGGCTACATAGGTGTCAACGACCAGGGACAGGTACTGATTCGTCCGGATCGGGGCCAGAGCCCGGCACGGATCAACCTGCCGGAGCTGACCCGAACACTGACCGACTCCGGGATTCAGTTGCCGGTGCTGGTGCGCTTCGTTGATATCCTGCACGACCGCGTCAACAAACTGTGCAATGCCTTCAACAAGGTCGCAGAAGAACATGCCTACCAGGGCCGTTACACAGCGGTCTACCCGATCAAGGTCAACCAGCAACGCCGCGTGGTCGAGGAACTGCTGGCCGCCGAGCCCGCTGCCTCTAAAGGGCAGATAGGCCTCGAAGCAGGCAGCAAGCCGGAATTGATGGCGGTGCTGGCAATGTCCCAGCAACCCGGATCGGTGATTGTCTGCAATGGTTACAAGGACCGGGAGTACATCCGTCTGGCCCTGATTGGGCAGACTCTCGGCCACCGGGTGTTCATCGTGGTCGAGAAAAAATCGGAACTGCCACTCATCCTGGAAGAGGCAAAAAGCCTGGGCGTTTCACCGCTGATCGGAGTTCGGGCCCGGCTGGCCACCATCGGCAAAGGCAACTGGCAGAACACAGGTGGTGAAAAGTCGAAATTCGGACTGTCTGCCAGCCAGGTCCTGGATGTCGTCGACACCCTGCGCGAGGCGGGTGCCCTGGACACCCTGCAACTTTTGCACTTCCATCTTGGCTCCCAGATTGCCAACATCCGTGACATCCAGACCGGTCTCCGGGAATGTGCACGCTTCTACAGCGAGTTGCGCCAGATGGGGGCCCCAATTGGCACGGTGGACATCGGCGGTGGCCTGGGCGTGGATTACGAGGGCACTCGCTCACGCAGTAGCTGCTCCATGAACTACAGCGTTTACGAATATGCCTACAATGTCGTGCATGTTTTGCAGGCAGAGTGTGATCGCCACGGTACGCCTCACCCGGATCTGATCAGCGAATCCGGCAGAGCCCTGACCGCGCATCACTCCGTGCTTGTGACCAACGTGATCGACCACGAAGCACCGGAAAACCGGACACCGCAACAACCGGGGGCCACCGCCTCTGCGCCGCTGCACGATCTCTGGCGCGACCTTGAAAGCCTGCAGGACACAAACACCCCCCGCTCACTGGCTGAGATCTACCATGACGTACTCCACGCCATGGCCGATGTTCACGCCCAGTTCGCCCACGGCGTTCTGTCGCTCCAGGAGCGGGCGGATGCTGAAACCCTGTACACCCGCTGCTGCCGACTGCTCCGGGATCAGCTGGACAGCAGCAACCGGGCTCACCGGGAAATTATCGACGAACTCAATGAGAAACTGGCGGAAAAACTCTTCGTTAATTTTTCCCTGTTCCAGTCACTGCCCGATGTCTGGGGCATTGATCAGATCTTCCCGGTTATGCCGATCAACGGCCTGGATCGCCCCCTGAACCGGCGGGCAGTTATCCAGGACATTACCTGCGATTCAGACGGGCGTATCGACCGCTACGTCGATGGCCAGGGCACCGAAACAACCCTGCCCTTACCCGAAGAACGGTCGGGCGAGCCTTTGCTGATGGGCTTTTTCATGACCGGCGCGTATCAGGAAATTCTTGGCGATATGCACAACCTGTTCGGCGACACCCATTCCGTGGATGTCCGCCTGACGCCAGAAGGCGGTTACGAGATCAGCGCCCCCATCACCGGGGACACCGTCGCCAAGGTGTTGCGCTATGTGAACTTTGAACCCGAGGCCCTGATGGAGGCCTACAGGGGCAAGTTTGCCGCCTCCGCCCTGGCAGCGGAAACCCAGGCCGCGCTTATGGCAGAGCTGGCCGCCGGCCTGGATGGTTATACCTACCTCGAGGAATAGTTCTCGTCAGAGTTACTGATGCTCCCGACGCCAGGCACTGGGAGAAACGCCTTCCCACTTGCGGAAGGCACGGCCAAAGTTGGAGGGGTCACTGTAGCCCAGAGCGTCGGCTATCTCATCAATGCTCAGCTCATTGCGGCGCAGCAGTTCAAGGGCTCGGCGGTGGCGAATGGAATCCTGCAATTGCTGGAATCGCACCCCTTCGGAGGCCAACTGTCTGCGCAGCGTCCTGGTGGACATTTTCAGGTGTTCCGCCACATCCTCCAGGGCCGGTAACCGCTGGCTTCGCCCCGTCTCGAGCAGGCGCACCACCCGGTCCGAAACCGACGTGGAACCCTCTATGAATCGCATTTCCTCCTGACACTGGGCTTCGGCAATCCGACGGGTCACCGGATTCGACAGTGACATGGGGGAGTCGAGAAAAACCCGTTTGAACCGCAGCTGGTTCACGCCACTGCCAAACGCAATCTGGCTTCCAAACAGCTGTCTATAGGCCGAGAGATCGTCAGGCTCAGGAAAATCCAGCAGGCATCGCCCGCCATCCAGTAGCCGATGGCCGAAAAGCAGGAGATTCACATCCATCAGTGACGCCATCACCACATCAACATTGAACCGGTACAGGTCCTCAATGCTGTGCGCCAGGTCCAGCTGGATCACGGCCTCATGTTCCTCCACGAAGAACGAAAGGCTCATGTAGACAAAGCGGATCTGGAAATATTTGATCAGTACCGTAAGCGCCTGCTCAAGGGTATCGCAACTAATGGCTGCCTGGGCCAGCGAGCCGTGGGTCGTAAACTTCAGCCGCTTTCCAAACTCAAGCCCGAGGGCTGGATCACCACTCTGGACAAGCGTTTCGCGACACAGGGCACTGAACTGCTCGACAGTAATGAAATTGTCCGGATGACCAAGCATGGATGGGCGAATACCGGAAGCCGACAATAGCCGGGACCGCTGCAGGCCACGGTCCTCCGCCAACTGGCAGAGGATATCCGCATAGTGCGCCCGGATAACGGGCAGGTTTCCGGTAAAGCCGGGAGCATTCATGGAGGTGTTTGTCGTCCGGAGTCGATTTATTGCTCAGACTAGACCGCTCTGCCGATTCCGGCAATCACCTGCGAGACGATCAAAAACCGTCGCTGGTGCCAGCTTTCTGTGTTTTTTTCCACACAGGCTGATCCACCTGATTCACCGATCCGTAAACCTAGACACTGACAAACCCGGGACGAGTGCATAGAATGATGACCAGAACAAGCTCAAATCATGCGACTGTCAAGGAGCGTCCGGTGACCACACTGGATCAAAAGCCAGCAAGTTCCGAGGGCCGCAAGGACCAATGGAGCCAAATGCTGCAGAAAGTGGGCAAGAACCAGGACCGCGAAGCGTACCACGCGCTGTTCGAGCATTTTGGCCCGCAAATCAAGTACTACGCCATGGCGAACGGTCTGGCGAGTCATGCGGAAGAGCTCGTGCAGGAAGTATTCGTGTCGATCTGGAGACGCTCATGCCTCTACGACTGGCGCAAGGCGGCGGCATCAACCTGGATTTTCACCATCGCCCGGAACCAGCGAATCGATATGCTGAGAAAGATGCAGCGTACCAGTGCTGAAATGCCGGTCGAGACAGAAGACCTTTGGCAGATTCCGGGTGAGAACGAAAACGAGCCGGTCACTTCTTTGCACCGTCTCATGTCCGAACGGCGAATCAGGGAATCCCTGAGTCATCTGCCGGAAGAACAGATTACGGTCATTGCCAAAGTGTACATGGAAAACAAGTCGCACCAGATGGTTGCGGACGAGTTGGACATTCCTCTTGGCACCGTGAAAAGCCGGGTTCGCCTGGCATTGAATAAACTGAAAGTGATTTTGCAGGACCAGAACGTATGACACGGCACCATCCCGACAGCCTGAGCCTGATGGAGTACAGCGCAGGTAACCTGAGCGAGCCCCATGCCCTGTGCATCAAGCTCCACCTGGACAAGTGTTCCCACTGCCGCAGCCGTGTGGACACGCTTGATAGCCTTGGGGCTGTGATGATGGAGCAGCAGCCAAAGGTGACTGTCTCTGAAAGCATGTTCGACAGCATTCTTTCAAAGATCGACAGCGAGCCGGCAGCTGAGCCGGCAGCAGCGGCTGCCCCGAGGGTCAGCGCCCTGCAGAAGCTACTGGGTGAAGATCTCAACAGCTTGCCGTGGAAGCGCCAGCTGGGTGATGTGAGCGTCCTGGACATCACCGACCGGTTCCCCGGTCAGAAAGAACAGGTTGTACTCCAGAAACTCGCTGCCGGCGGCAAAGCGCCTGCCCACACGCATCGCGGCGAGGAAACGACCATCGTCCTTCAGGGTGCGTTTGCAGACCAGAAAGGGGTGTTTAACCAGTGGGATTTCGTGGTCCTGAACGATGAGGACGAACACAAGCCCGTAGCGGTTGGTTGCGAGGACTGTATAACACTCTCCGTGTTGAGTGCTCCGGTGAAGCTCACGGGCACCTTTACCCGGATGCTCAATCCCTTTATTCGGTAACCTTCCGCCGAATGACGGACACGAAAAAGGGGCGATGGAAATCGCCCCTTTTTTGTAGCCGACACCAGGGTTGCCCGAACTACCAGGGCAGCTCTGTACCATCCCAGCTCAGAAACTTTCCGTTATCGTCTTCCCCCAGTCCATCGAGCACCTCCAGAAGGTTGGTAGCCGTCTCCTCTGGAGTATGCACGTTAAGCTTGGCGAGAGATTGGCTGAACGGTTCGCTCAACGCCGACTCAGTGGTGCCCGGATGCAACGAAACACAAGCTATCGGTTTGCATCGCCGGGGTAATTCGATGGACAGGTTACGCACCAGCATGTTGAGCGCCGCCTTGGAGCTCCGGTAGGCATACCAGCCGCCAAACCCGTTGTCGGTTATCGAGCCAACCTTGGCGGAAATAGCCACCACCCGTTTGAATGCCCGATGTCGCAGCCATGGCAATAGCGCCTGGGTCAGCAATCCGAAACCGGTTGCGTTGACAGCAAACGCACGCGCCATACTCTGCGGATCGAGGTCTTCAAGGCGCTTCTCCGGGAACATATCCGGCCCGTGAAGCAGCCCCGCGGCATAAATAAAGCTATCAATCCCATCCTCCCTGTTTAGCAGCGATTCCAGTGCCTCGGCAATCGCACCGGGCGCGGCACTGCTTTCGGCATCCCAGGGCAGCAAAGTGATGCGCTGATGGCTGCGCAAAGCGTCCGGCGCATTCTCCGGATCACGGCACAACCCGATCACCCTGGTTTGGGAATCACGCTCAAGCAACCGGCTTGCCAAAGCGCCACCGATTGCGCCGGAAACCCCGGCTATCAACACTTGTTTCATTTGATACCTCCTTGGTTCAGGAGGACATACGAAAATTCTATCGTCCAGACTGCCAAAACGGTGAACCAGCGCATTAAAACGGGCGTATGAAACCAGTGTTCAAATTATCTTCGGGTCGCTGCCGAATGCTGCAGCGCTCCCGTTAAAACGGCGCACCTAGGAGAGTATCCATGCAATACCAGGCTCCGGCGAATGACCTTCGCTTTCTGTTGTTTGATGTATTGGGCGCAGACCGGCTGCATGAGCTGGAAAAATACGCAGATGCCACCCCGGATCTGATTTCCGCGGTTATTGACGAGGCTGGCAAGCTCGCCGCAGAAGTCATCCAGCCCACCAACCAGGTCGGCGACCGGGAAGGCTGTACCTACGATCCCGAGACCCGCTCGGTGAAAACGCCCGAAGGATTCAAGGATGCCTACAAGAAGTTCGTTGAGGGCGGCTGGACAGCGCTGGACGCACCGCTTGAATACGGCGGCCAGGGCCTGCCCCACACCCTGAAGTTCGTGGTGGACGAAATGGTCTGCTCCACCAACCTCTCCCTGGGCATGTATCCGGGCCTGACCCATGGCGCCATCAGTGCCCTGCACGCACACGGGTCGGACGAACTGAAAAACATCTATCTGGAAAAACTGATCTCCGGCGAGTGGACCGGCACCATGTGCCTGACCGAACCCCAGTGCGGCACAGATCTTGGCCTGATTCGCACCCGCGCCAACCCGAACGATGACGGCAGCTACGCCATCGAAGGTACCAAGATCTGGATTACCGGGGGCGAACACGACCTGGTGGACAACATCGTGCATCTGGTTCTGGCCAAGCTGCCCGGCGCGCCGGATACCACCAAGGGCATTTCCCTGTTTGTGGTACCCAAGTTCCTGCCGGAATCCGGGGAGCGAAACCCGGCCTTCTGTGGCGGCCTTGAGCACAAAATGGGCATCAAGGGTTCTGCAACCTGCGTCATGAACTTCGAGGGCGCCAAAGGCTGGCTTGTCGGCGAGCCGAACGATGGTATGCGTGCCATGTTCACCATGATGAACGAGGCGCGCCTGATGGTTGGTATGCAGGGCCTGGGCCTGGCCGAAATGGCCTACCAGGAAAGCCTCGGCTTTGCCCGTGAGCGCCTGCAGAGCCGTTCACTGAGCGGCCCGAAGAACCCCGATGGTCCCGCAGACCCGATCATCGTGCATCCGGATGTACGCCGAATGCTGATGCGCCAGAAAGTTCTGAACGAGGGCATGCGTGCTCTGGCCCTGTTTGCTGGCCACCAACTGGATCTCTCTGTCGCCCATCCAGACGAGACCGTTCGGGAATCCGCGGACGATCTGGTTCAACTGCTTACCCCGGTGGTGAAGTCGTTCCTGACAGACGAAGGCTTCAACAACGCCAACACCGGGCTGCAGGTACTGGGTGGCTCGGGCTTCACCACCGACTGGCCGCTGGAGCAGCTGGTTCGTGACGGCCGGATCGCCAGGATCTACGAGGGCACCAACGGCATTCAGGCCATGGACCTCGTGGGCCGCAAGCTGAGTCTGAAAGGCGGTCAGTTGGTGCGCACCCTCTTTGGCACCCTGAGCGGATATCTGAAGGACAATCCGGAAGCGCCGCACCGTGAAGAGCTGAAAAACGCCATGAAGGCGCTTGAGACAGCCACCATGTGGCTGGCCAGCAACGCACCGAAAGATCCGGAGCAGGCGGGCGCCGCCGCGACACCGTATCTGCGCCTGATGGCGCTGACGGTCATCGGTTACCTCTGGTCCAGGATGGCAAACGTTGCCAACGAACAGCTTGCCGCCGGCGAAGGTAACAAGCCCCTGCTCGAGAGCAAGGTTGTCTCTGCCCGCTTCTACTTTGAAAAGCTGCTTCCGGAAGTCGACTGGCTGCTGGGTGACATTCAGAGTGGCAAGGACAGCCTGATGGCGTTCTCGGACGACCACTGGGCCGCGTGATCCGCTATCCGGCCAGTGCTCCCAAGGCCTGGCCGGAAATGACCGATCAATGACAGCTTGTGACCTTCAGGTGAATGCACTGGCCATTGATAATGATCACGTTGATTAGTGTCTCTGAACTAGTCCCGCCCAGCTCCCCGTCGGACTGGGCACTTTGAAAGCCACGCCCTGCGTGGCTTTTTTTATGGTCCTTTTTTGTCTGTGCGGTCACTGGGTTACAATTGCGATCTTTGATTCTGTCCGGTCTGCGACCGGACCTGCACGGGGACACCATGAACGCCGACGATTACGCTTTCCGCTTTGGTGGCATCGAACGACTCTACGGGCGCCGGGCCCTGGAAGCCTTTCGTCACGCCAATATTGCTGTGGTCGGTCTTGGCGGGGTCGGGTCCTGGGCCGCTGAAGCCCTGGCCCGAAGTGGCGTTGGTACCATCACCCTGATCGACATGGACGATGTCTGTGTGTCCAACACCAACCGCCAGCTCCACGCCCTGGAAGGCCAGTACGGCCGTACCAAAACCGACGCCATGGCAGACCGGTTGCGGGCGATCAACCCGGAAGCCGACATTCGGGTGCATTTCGGCTTCCTGACCACGAAGAACGTCAGCGAGCTGATCACCGAAGACATGACCGGGGTGATCGACGCCATCGACAGCGTCAAAGCCAAGGCCGCCCTGATTGCCCACTGCCAGCGCCGGAAAATTCCTCTGGTCTGTGCCGGCGGCGCAGGCGGACAGATCGACCCCACTCAGATCCAGGTGGCAGACCTCAGCAAAACAACCCAGGACCCACTGCTGGCCAAGGTTCGAAACCTTCTGCGGCGGGAATATGGCTTTTCCCGGAATCCAAAGCGGCGCTTTGGCATTGAGGCCGTATACTCCCTCGAGCAGCTGACGTATCCTGCCGGAGACGGGGAAGTGTGCCTGCAGAAACCGGCCACCGACGGTCCGGTGCGCCTGGATTGCGCCTCCGGCTTTGGCGCCGCCAGCCCGGTGACCGCCAGCTTCGGTTTATTTGCGGCTTCCCGACTCCTGAACCGGATTGCCCGGCGCGCCAACCAATAGATCAACGGAACTGAAACCATTATGCCAGTCAGCACTGTCCTGCTTCTTGCCAGCATTGGCGTTTTATCATTGTTCTGCCAGTGGCTTGCCTGGCGCGTGCGTATGCCCGCCATCCTGTTCCTGCTGGCTGGCGGCATTGCCGCCGGGCCTGTTCTCGGCTTCCTGTCCCCGGAAGTGGTTTTCGGGGACCTGCTGTTCCCGGTCATTTCCCTCGCCGTTGCCATCATCCTGTTCGAAGGCAGCCTGACCCTGCGCTACGAGGAAATCCGCGGCCACGGCAAGATGGTCCGCAACCTCATTCCGGTAGGCTCCATTGTCACCTGCATCATCGGCACCCTTGCCGCCCGGTGGCTGCTGGATGTCTCCTGGGCGGTCGCCCTGCTGTTTGGCGCCATCTCGATTGTCACCGGCCCGACCGTGATTGCACCGCTGCTGCGGTCCGTACGACCGGACTCCAAACTGGCCAACATACTTCGCTGGGAAGGCATCATCATTGACCCGGTCGGGGCACTGCTGGCGGTCCTGGTGTTCGAGGGGATTGTCTCCTGGGGCCAGGGCAACGTGTTTGGCCACTCGCTGTACATATTCGGCAAGACCCTGGCCGTGGGTTTCCTGATGGGCGCTGGAGCCGGTTATCTCAATGGCATCGTGTTGCGCAAACACTGGATTCCCCAGTACCTGCATAACGCCGGCACCCTCACCTTCATGCTCGGCGTGTACGCCATCTCGAACGAACTGGCCCATGAGTCGGGCCTGTTGACGGTGACGGTGATGGGCATCTGGATGGCCAACATGAAGCAGGTGCCTATCGAGAGCATTCTGGAGTTCAAGGAATCCCTGAGTGTTCTCCTGATTTCGGCCCTGTTCATTATTCTGGCGGCGCGGGTTGAGTTTGCGGCGATTGCCGAATTGGGTTGGGGCCTGGTGGCTGTGCTGGCCCTGCTGATGCTGGTAGCCCGCCCCCTGAGTATTTTCCTGTCGGCCATCGGCACCAACCTGAACTTGCGGGAAAAGCTATTTCTGAGCTGGATCGCCCCCCGGGGCATCGTCGCGGCCGCGGTGTCAGCGCTGTTCGCTTTCCAGCTGCAGAAGTTGGGTTATGAGAGTGCCGGCGCCCTGGTACCCCTGGTGTTTATGCTGATTATCGCCACCGTTACTCTGCAGAGCCTCACCGCACGGCCGGTTGCCCGCCTATTGAAGGTCGCGGAACCAGCGGAATACGGCTTCCTGATCCTGGGCGCCAATCCGGTGGCCCGTATGATTGGCATGGCCCTGAAAAAGTATGAGGTGCCCGTGACCCTGGCGGACACCAACTGGGAAAACGTCCGTCAGGCCCGCATGGAGAACCTGCAGGTGTACTTCGGCAACCCGGTTTCCGAGCATGCATCGACCCATCTGGACCTGACAGGCATCGGTAAGCTGCTGGTGATCTCCCCGTACAAGCACATGAACTCACTGGCCACGTACCACTTCCTGGACTGGTTCGGAAACAAGTGCGTGTTCAGCCTGGCCGAAGGTGATCAGGACCAGAAGGCCCGGCATCAGACGGCTGAAAAAATACAGATGACCCGGGGCCTGTTCGATGGCGTCAGCTACGCCAAGCTGGCCAGTCTGGTGAGCCAGGGCTACACCGTAAAGACCACCCAGTTGAGTGAGGAATTCGGTTACGAGGAGTTCCTGAACAAATACCAGAACCAGGCCCTGGTGCTGTTCACGTTCGACAGCAAGGAACACGTCGCCCCGGTTTGCAGCATGAAAGACCTGAAACCGGAAAACGACTGGATCCTGATCAGCCTGGTACCGCCCCAGGCCCGCAAGGAGCGCAAGGAGAAAGAGGGAGGAGAACCATCGGCCAGCCAGGATCAACCGGCCGATCAGGAACCCTCATCGACAATCTAGCACCAGCTTGCCGCGCACGTGCCCGCCTTCCAGCAGTTCGTGGGCCTGCGCGACATCGTCCAGCGCGAACGCTTTTTCGATGTGCACCTTGACGTCACCGTCCTCAATCAGCTCGGCAATCTCATCCAGGTGAAATACGTCGGGACGCACAGTCATGCCATGGGCGCGTAAACCCATTTCCTCGGCAGCACTGATGATTTCGTCGGCGGTAACCGTCGGGATGGTCACGAGGACTCCATGTTCGCCGAGGGTGTGCAGGGAGCGTTTGCCGGTATCACCGCCAACAAGGTCCAGTACCACGTCCAGACCATAGCACTCTTCGGCGATATCCGTGTTGCGGTAGTCAATCACCTCGTGGACCCCGAGTTCCGCCAGGAAATCCCGGTTACCGGCCGAGGCCGTTGCAATGACATGGGCACCGCGCTCCAATGCAAACTGCACCGCAAAATGCCCCACGCCACCGGCGCCGGCG
>NZ_DDOI01000090.1:26045-37930 GCF_002341575.1 Marinobacter sp. UBA2498
CGGCGTGGATCAGGATTTTCTGCCCCGACTCAAGTTTCGCCATCTCGAACAGAGCCTGCCATGCGGTCAGTGCCGCCAGGGGCAAGGCACCTGCAGACACCAGGTCCAGTTCTTCCGGCACGATGGCCAGTTCATCGGCCGCGGCCAGGGCATACTGCGCATAACCGCCACCGCCGGCCGGGAATCCGACCATGCCCATGACCCGGTCACCGGGCGCCAGGGTGGTCACGTTGGCACCTACTCCGACAACCTCTCCGGCGACATCGTAACCGGGCGTCCACGGCAACGAATTCTCGATCTGCCGCGCCGCGAAACCAAGCCCCTTCCGGGTTTTCCAGTCGATCGGATTGAGCCCGGCACCGTGCACCCTGACGAGCACCTGATCGTCTCCGGGGACTGGCACATCGGCCGAGACCACTTGCAGGACGTCACGCTCACCAAAGCGATCGTAGATCACATGGCGCATCGTGGCTTCAGCGTTCTGATCGGCAGTATTTTCCATGAAGATCTCCGGACAACAGGTTAAACGGGATTGGCTTTGAACAAGATTAGCTGAAGTAAAGCACAAAAGACCTCGGGTGACCTACAGCCCTTTGCCTCCGGCTACCACAGCGGAACCGAGAATCTCGGCGAACTCTTTGGGCGCACGGGCAGGCCGCTGGCTTTTCAGATCAACACAGGCGTGAGTGGAAACGGCCCTGACCAGGGTTCTGCCATCCGAGGGACGAACGAGCTGGAACTGCCGTGCAGACCGGAACCGACCATCGTAATCGGTGAGCCAGGTCCCAAGAACCAGTTGATCGCCGGCGTTCGCCGAGGCCAGGTAATCGATTTCCGTTCGGGTAATGGCCATCGCCTTGCCGGTTTTCTCGTGCAATTCCCAGGTCATACCCAGGCTTTCTATGTGGGCCCAACTGACGTCTTCCAGCCACCGTACGTAAACAACGTTGTTGGCGTGCCCAAGCCGATCGGTATCCTCGGGCCGTACCGCTATCTCGATCGTGAAAGGCGCCGGCAGATCCCAGTCAATATCGTGTTGCTGCATCAGTTGCTGTCCCCCAGACCCGGAATGGCCTGCAACGGTAGCCGACCAATACGATCATTGTGAAGTGAACCAAAGTACAGGTTGCCATCGTGAGGATTCACTGAGGTGATTTCCTGCAAATGGGTCCCCCGAGTGTCGTGGAGACTGGTAATAACCTCACCGTCCCGGTCGAACGCAATCACAAGACCATATTCTTGTGGCGCAGGTTTCAGGCTGCTCGGGAGTTTAGCCACCAGATCCTTGAGCCAGGGCCGGGGGTGCATGGCGTCCATCCTCGAATCTCTAAGGGTAGGAAACGCCACCCAGTAGCGCCCCTGATCATCCACCGCGAGGTTATCGGGAAAACCGGGCAGATTGTCGGCAAAGACTTCCGCCTGGCCGGCTTTGGGCCCGTGAATCCAGTATCGGAGGATGCGGTATTTCCAGGTTTCGTTAACCAGCACATAGTCGCCCTCCGGAGATACCGCAACACCATTGGCAAAATGCAGGTTGGCCAGGAGAACCTCGGCCTTGCCGGTTTTTGGAGAGTAGCGGAGCAGGCGGCCATGGGGACGCATTTCCAGAAGATCCAGCATGTATTCCGGCTGATGGAACTTGGAGCTGGCGTCGGTGAAATAAATGCGCCCGTCATCGGCAATGTCGACGTCATCGGTGAAGCGGAACAGCGTTCCCTCCGCCTCGCGGGCCAATACGGTGATCTCGCCCTCAGGACTGATAGACAGCAGCCCCCGCCAGGAATCTGCAACGATGAGATTGCCCTGGCTGTCAAACACCACGCCCAGGGGCCGACCATCGGTGGACAACCAGTTTTCAACCCGGCCATCCGGGAACACCCGCACGATGAAGCCATCCTGGGTGCCGGTATAAAGCACACCATCCTCGCTCACGGCTGTATCCTCGGGGCCGTATACCTGGCCCCTGGCGATCAGGTCCGCAAGCCTCAGGCGCTCATTTGGCGCAACCTCACCGGTCAGCGGAGGCGGCGATGGGGGGTTCCAGGCTTTGCTGTCGACGGGCGAGGGAGTCAGCAGGAAACTGCCAAGCAGCAGGAAGACAACCAGCAAACCCACCATCAGCCATTTCATACACTCTGCCCGCCTGTTGTTGTGTCCATTCCGTGTGTCAGCGATTGGCCCACCTTAGCAGACGGGCCGGTGAGCAGGAAAATGCCCTACGCAGGACACCATCATTCATCGGCGCTGAGGAAACGGCGGCACAGGGCAGCAAAGGAGTCGGCTTTCTCAGCGTGCAGCCAGTGGCCGGTCCCCTGGATAATACGCAGCTGTGCCTGCGGGAACAGTCGCTGGATATCATCCCGGTGTTTTTCCTGGATGTAGGCCGAATCCGCGCCCTTCAGAAACAGCACAGGACCATCAAACGGGCCATCACCCTCCGGCGCCCTGGCCAGATGTTCATAGCAGGCATCGATAACCGGCAGATTGAGCCGCCACCGGAACATTGGCCCGCCCTCCTGCTGGTCTTCGCGGGGAATCCGTTCCAGGTTTTTCAGCAGGAACTGGCGAACACCCGGCTCTTCGACAAAATCTGCCATCAGCCTGTCTGCGTCCTGACGGGAACGCACACCGGTCAGATCCATGCTGGTCAACCCGTCCAGAATAGCATCGTGCCGGGGTTTGTAGTTTACCGGGGCAATGTCGGCCACGATCAGTTTTTCCACGCGCTCCGGAGCCTGGAGGGCAACCTGCATCGCCACCTTGCCACCCATGGAATGACCCAGCAGGCTCACCTTGTCCAGCGCCTGGGCGTCCATGTAGGCGATGACGTCGGCGGCCATGGCCGGATAGTCCATGGTATCCGTGTGGGGCGAACTCCCGTGGTTGCGCTCGTCCAGTGCGTGAATCTGCCACTGGTCTTCCAGACGGCGGGCGATACCCCCCAGGTTGTCCAGGGAGCCGAACAGCCCGTGCAGCAGTATCAGGGGCGGGCCTTCGCCGGTAATGCGGTGGTTCAGCGCAACAGTCATGGGCAGTCAGTCTCCGGATTGGTCTGCGTTCTCAGACCGGATACATTACCACTGCCAGTCTTGCGAGCAAGTGCCGGTATTAGCGGTCATTTTCCGTGGACGAAAAAAAGCCGGGCAAAGCCCGGCTTGAAGGTCATAGACGTGACGTCTGAAGGATCAGCAATAGAAGATGCTGTTCAGATACTCGGCAAGCTCAATCACGTTTTTACGCTCAAGCTCGGTATGAGGTACGAAAATTTCCTGTTCCATAAAACACCTCCTGATTGCTTTTCCATTGCTTCAACCTGATACGTTGATGCTATCGTTAAAGCCACGGGTAACCCTTGACAGGCCGTTGCACCCACTTGACATTTTGTATCAGTCATCATGACAGGTCGTTAACTATCAACGTGACATCTGCCCAATCAGACTCCACCAGCGCACCCCTGGTCGCTGCCTCCAGCACGCTGGCGCTGGTTCACTATCTGGAACGCCAGGGTGTTCTCAATGCGCCAAGGGTGGAACAGCTGACCGGGCTGGCCATGTCGGAGCTCACCGACCCGGACCGGCGCGTGCCCGCCGATGCCCATTACCGGCTGTGGGAACACGCCGAGCTGGTAACGGGCGATCCGGCTGTCGGGCTGCACGCCGGAAAAGTGGTGGATCCCGAGCGGATGGGACTGGTCGGGCATGTGTTTTTCAACTGTGACACCCTGGGTGAAGCCGTTACCCAGTACGTGCGCCTGCATCGGCTGATCAACGAGTCGGTATTCCTGAGCTTCGAACAGACCGCCGACCAGGCCATTCTCTGCTGGCAACCGGACATGGCCGAACATTACTGCCGGCAGGATATGGACCGGACCCTGGCTGCGGCCATCACCCGCACCCGCCACTTCATTCATCCGGGCATCCGGGCGGAATGGGTAGAGATCGCCCATCCGGCGCCGGTGTACGCCGACGAGTACGAAAAGCTTCTCGGTGGCCCGGTGCGGTTTGATTGCGGTATTACCCGGCTGGCGTTCAACAGCCGGCATCTGGGGCACCCGATACCACGCCGCAATCCCTACGTGTATTCGGCAGTACTGAAGCAGGTCAATACGCTGCTGGCGAGGCTTCAGAGCCGCCGCTCGTTCGGCCGCAGGATTCGCCGACTGATCTCGAAGCAGATGGCGACCGAAAGAATCGATGCCGACAGCCTTGCCCGGCAATGCCATATGAGCCGCCAGACGCTCTACCGCAAGCTCAAGAAGGAAGGCCTGAGCTTCCATGGCCTGGTTGAGCAGGTTCGCCAGGACAAGGCGCTCAGGTATGTTGCGGCCGACCAGTACGCTCTGGGTGAAATTGCTTTTCTGCTGGGTTTTTCAGAGCTCAGCGCCTTCAGCCGGGCGTTCAAGCGCTGGACCGGCACCTCACCGGCAGAGTACCGGGCAAGGCATCTGGCCACATCGGGGCCCTACGGCCACCAGGCAGATGAGGGAGCGCAATGATGGACGAGCTGTCTCTCGTTGCACTGGTGGTCGGGGCCGTTTACCTGGGCGCATTTGCCTGTATTTACCGTATTCTTCTGACCTATCGGACAACACAGGGTGCCATTGCCTGGGTCATTGCCCTGATCGGCCTGCCCTACCTGGCTGTGCCCATGTTCGTGCTGTTCGGGCGGCATCGGTTTGGCGGCTACGTGAAAGCCCGACGGCTTGGCGACGAATCCCTGACCAATCTGCTGAACCGGTTCGAGCAGCAAACAACCTCCATACCCATCCCCGCCAGCGAACGGTTCACCGACGAACTTCAGGTGCTCTGCCGACTGGGCCGGCAGCCGTTCACCGATGGCAACCGATGTACCCTGCTCAGGGACGGTGAGGCCACGTTCGAGGCCCTGTTCGAAGCCATGGAAGACGCCGAGCACTATATCCTCCTGGAGTTCTACATCGTGCGGTCAGACCGGGTTGGCCGCCGGATCAAGTCAATTCTCGAGCGCAAACTGGCCCAGGGTGTGGAAGTCTGGTTTCTGTATGACGACATTGGCAGCGTCTGGCTGCCGCGCAAGTACCTGAACCAGCTCGCCGCCGCCGGCGCCCGCGTGGCCTCGTTCGGTAACGGCAACATCCGCCGGAGGCGGTTCCAGATCAATTTCCGGAACCACCGGAAACTGCTGGTCTGCGACGGCAAGATCGGCTTTGTGGGTGGCATCAACCTGGGGGACGAATACCTGGGCACTGCCATGGACCAGGAACCCTGGCGCGATACCCACTGCCGGATTGAGGGTCCGGCCGTCACCGGCCTGCAGCTGGCATGGCTGGAAGACTGGAACTGGGCCAGCAACGATTTTCCCAGCCTCGACTGGGCGCCGGTCGACAACCAGCCCGGCGACGACGAGGTGCTGATGCTGCCAACAGGACCCGCGGACAGCTGGGAAACCTGCACACTGTTTTTCCTCAATTGCATCAATAATGCCCGCACCCGGCTCTGGATCGCCTCGCCCTATTTTGTTCCGGATTTCCAGATCATGAACGCCCTTCAGTTGGCGGCGCTTCGGGGCGTGGACGTACGAATCCTGATTCCGGAGAAATCGGACAGCCGCCTGATTGGCCTGGCGGCTTACTCTTACCTCGTCCAGGCCTGCAAGACCGGCATCGGCATCTATCGCTACCAGCCTGGCTTCATGCATCAGAAAGTGATCCTGGTGGATGATCGATACGCGGCGGTGGGAACCGCCAACATGGACAACCGCTCGATGCGATTGAATTTCGAGATCACCGCCATAACCACCGCAAGGCATTTCATCCGGAGTGTGGAATCCATGCTGGAACACGATCTGGACAATTCCCGCCTGATGATCGAGAGCGACTACAAGGATCGGTCGATCCTGTTCCGCCTGTGTTGCCGGGCCGTCCGCCTGCTGGCGCCACTGCTATAGGCCATCCGTCCACTGGCTCCGGAATAGCCGATGTGCGACTATGCCAGGACGATTCAGCCAGTATGCAGTAGCGACAGATCACCATGAATGCCTTCAAGCCCAGAGAAACACTGACCGAACAGGTCGCACGCCACATCGAAAACCTGATTGCCTTTGGCCAGCTGCGCTCCGGTGAACGGATCTACGAGGGCGCCATGGCGAAACAGATGGACGTCAGTCATGGGTCCATACGGGAAGGCTTGCTGCTGCTGGAGAAGCGGCATCTGGTCCGCAACGTACCCCGCAAAGGCGCGTTCGTGACTCCGCTGGATGAATACTTCGTTCGCAGCCTGTACGAGACTCTGGAGCTCCACCTCACCCACACCGGTCGCAAGCTGGTGCGTCACTGGCAGCCCGAGGACATGGCCCGGCTGGAGAGTCTGTATGAGCAGATGCAGGCCTGCTACAGGAAGAACGATCTTATGGCGTTTCTGGAGCTGGGCATTGAGTACACCAAGGCATCGCTGGCCTATGCCGACAACTACTTCATTGTCTCTGCCATTGATGACCTCTGGCCTTCGGCAAAGCGCTGTGCCTTCGTCGCCTTCCAGGAAGGAGGCAATCGTGTCATTGAGGACAACCTGTCCCACATGGAACAGTCAATCAGTGCCATCAAGGATCGGGATGAGGATCGCCTGGCAGACATCCTGCACCGCTATGCCCTGCAACAATGCCAGCAGGTTCTCACTGCCATTGAAAAGACCGGCAGCAGAACGGCCTGACGGCACTCAGTAAAAGAGCTGGGTGAACGAGAAACCAATGTTCAGGTAGGCCGTCCAGTTGTCTTCGTTGTTGTAGGCTGCGGCCACCTGAACCGGGCCGAGGAAGGTATCCACGCCGGCGAATACGCTGGACGATTTCACCGAACTGTCCCAGCTCGCCTCATCCAGAGAGGGCCAGGCATTACCCGCCTCGAACCCGGCGCCAACGAACCAGGGCAGCAGCGGGCCGCCAAAGGTCTGGCTGGCATAGGCTGAAACCATTAACGCGTTGTCTCCGGTAATCTCACCCGGCGCGTATGCCGATAGCCGGCGGAATCCACCCAGGCGGACGGCATTTTCAATTCCGGGAGTGCCCCGGGTTACCGCATGGCCGAAGACCAGTCCGGTCAGGGTCAGGCCTTTCCAGCTTCCGGTTCCCAGCGCCAGGCCGGTTACCGAATCGAACTCCCGGTCGGATCCCAGGCCCTCCCGTTCAAAACGTCCACGGAGGCCGGCAAAGCCACCGTCGCGAGGATAGAAAGTATCGTCCAGAGAGTCGTGTACCAGTTGCACGGCCAGCCCACCCTGGTGCACCGACCCCTCCGGCGCTACCGGTTGCCCGACCTGCTCGTCAACCGTCGCATAGCCCCGCGCATAGATCAGGCGAACTTCGGCATTGCCGCCGATTTCCATGCCCAGTGCCAGATCCGCTTTCCGGAAGGTCACATCCACCTCCGTAACGCGGGTTCCGGCGGCATCAAACAGGCTGAAGGTATCCCGGGAGTACTCGCCACCGAGCACCAGAAAACGCTCATAGCCGTAATCCAGCGGCTGATACCACTGGCTGCGAACCCAGGGCTCGGTGCCCAGCTGAACACCGGTCTGCCACTCCCCGCCCAGGGCATTGAGCTCGGTCATTCGAAGGGAAGAGGCAAGATTGAACCGGGTTTCCCCGTCAAAGTTATCCTCATAACTCAAACCGAAAGACAGGTAGTTCGGCCCCCAGCTCTTCTCCTGGACGCGGATGGTCAGAACGGTTCCCTCGGGCAAAGACGAGGTCGAATAGGACACAATCTCGTAATAGCCAAGCCCGTAGATCCGTTTGAGGTCGGCTTCCAGGCGGGCGGTGTCCAGTGGCTCTCCGATTCTCTGCCGGATTCGTTCCTTGAGGAAGTCCCGGGCCAACCGACGACTGTCTTCGATCTCGATGCGTGACACGATACGCGCACCCGCGTCCTGCGCTGACACGCTGTCGCGCCAATCGGCCCAGGCCTTGCGGGATAATGCCAACGGACGCAGTTCGACGCCGTGTTCCCGGGCCGAGCTGGCGCCCAGCTCAAACAGCACCGGCGCATCGTAAAAATCAGCGGAGGTGTAGCCTTCGAGGTCGGGGCGGATCAGAACATCGTCTTCGGCGAGCAGATCCAGCTGCTGGTCGGTGTTCCGACGGGTCATGATGGTTGTGAGTTGACCGACAACGGAAAACGCGCCCCGCAGCTCGTCGGTTTCCATCAGACTGTCGGTAATATCCACTGCGATGATGATGTCGGCGCCCAAATCCCTGGCAACGCTGATGGGCAGGTTGTTGGCGACGCCCCCATCCACCAGCAACTGGCCATCACGTTCCACCGGCGCGTATACCCCGGGAATACTCATGCTGGCACGGATGGCCTCGGACAGGTTACCGTCACCGATGACCACCTGCTCACCGGTCTCGAGATCGGTGGCAACCGCCCGGAAGGGAATGGGGAGCCGGTCGAAGTCTTCAACCAGGGCGGCGTTGTGGGTCAGCTCGTTGAGGATAAAACCTAGATTCTGCCCGGCAATCAGCCCGCCGCCGACACGCAGGCCATCGGCGCGAACACCGATGCCCGGGACCACCGGAAACCGCCAGTCATCCTGCTTGCGCCGAACCGGCTTGTAGACCCGGCCGGGATCGTCGCGAAAGCTGGAAAGCCAGTCCATCTCGATAAAGCGCTGCTCGATGTCACTGACCGGCATACCACTGGCATACAGGGCACCGACTGCGGAACCCGCGCTGGTGCCCACCACCAGATCAACAGGAACCCGCATTTCCTCCAGAACCCGCAACACGCCAACATGGGCCATACCCTTGGCGCCGCCGCCACTCAGAACCAGCCCTACCTTGGGACGCTCCTCAGCCGAAGCCAGTGGTGCCAGAAGAATCATGATGACGGCGATCAGTCGAGGGACATTCCGGCCCCAGGGGTTGCACTGGCTCACAATTGGGTTATTTCCGCTCGGAGGAGTCGTCGTCCGCCAGTGACAGGTGGGATACGTCAGGTATCATCGGCGGCGGCAGGTCACGCTCGACACCCAGATCACTGCCAGCCGGAGCCAGGCTCCACTCGTCCAGATGCTGGAACATTGGTGGCTCCGCTTCGGTCTTCTCTGTCAGGTTGACCCCGACCGGATCCAGACTCAGACCGGAGCCGGAAAGTATCGTATCCACCTTCTCGCCCGCCACCGGCAAACGATCGCCAGGCTCGGTTTCAGGAACCCCACGGCGCTGCTCTTCCGCCGGCGGCGCAGAGGGCGTCGGCTGCGGACGGGGCTGACTTGCGGGGGCCGACGGGGCTGGCTGTGGTGCCGCACTGGCAGCAGGCCGGGCGTCAGCCATCGGCTGGACATAAGCTACCATGCCGTGCTTTTTCAATACCGCCCGGTATTTTTCAGCCTGAACCTCTTCCAGCTTGTTGCGAATAACCACCGGCTGACCACTGAACATGCGATCAACCTGATCAAGAGAAGCCTTGAACAGGGTTCTGGCATTGTTGCGGGCCGTTTCCAGATCCGTTCCGGGAACGCATTCCCCTTTAAAGACAAGCTGAAACATGCGTTTTCCTCTCTAAGTCCGTCTTACCCACATCATAGTTGATCGCGCACCGGACCGGGAGCCCGAAAGCCCGGTCGTCACTGTATCGAGACTGCAAACAATTGAAAAATTAATGTCACATATCACGCAAAATGCGACAGACTCTGCAATAATCAACGGCAACCAAACTTTACACTTGGTTACAGATTAACCGGAATGTCACCAGGGAGTGGCCTCCAATGACGATCACACGCTCACTTCGCCTCGCTGCCACAGCCCTTTTGCTGTCGGCACCGCTTGTCCATGCCGAAAATCTTGATGTACTCATGAGCCAGGTATTTCCGGAAGCCCAGGCGACCTATATCGGGTACGAGAGCGTTGAACGACAAGATATCCCCGCCAGCGCGGCGGTCGAGCGCAAATACCTGATTGTGGATTTCCGCCTGGCTTCTAACGACATGGCCTCTGAACAGCTTCAGGCCAGCGTGCACAAGGTCTGCATGACTCTGCTGAAAGACCGCGACCTGATCCGCCAACTCTCGGATTCCGGTTACGACATGGTCTCGGTCGCTTTCGACCGTCGCTCGCAGTTCGATTGTCTGTAACCCACCCGGCTCTTACTCTTCGCGGCCGAGCAACTTCGGGAAGGCCTCAAGAGCACTGTTGACCGCGTCCAGATTGAATGCCTCGACATCCGCAAGCAGCTTCTCCCCGTAACGGGTGACGGAGCGTGACCGGAATCGCTGGCCCCAGGCCAGCACGCGGCGTGCAAAGTCTTTCATCTGCTCCGGATCGCCACTCTCTCTCACAGCTTCCCACTCGTCACCAAAATCCGCCGCGAGCTGTTCCCTGAGCCAGCCCCGCTCCTGCATGCTGAGAGTCTGGGCCAGCAGCCGGTCGGATTCCTTGGGAACGCCCTCGTCTTCCGCCTGTTCCACCGTCGCCTCAACCCGGGGCAAGGTCACCGTAAAGACCGAACCGGAACCTTGTTCACTCTCAACTTCCAGCTCACCGCCCATCATACGGGCCAGCTTCCGGCTGATGGCCAACCCGAGACCGGTTCCACCATAGCGCCGCGTGTTCTGCCCCTCCTGCTGCTCAAAGGCATCGAAAATACGCTCCACCTGATCCGGCGGGATACCGATACCGCTATCGCTGACCGTGACGATCAACTTGTAATACTGGCGTTCCGGCGCTTCCGGGGTCTGTTCCGCTTCTGCCGACCGCTTCTTGAGCGGCTTCGCGGTTGCCCGAACTGTTACACCTCCGTCGTGGGTGAACTTGATAGCGTTGCCGACCAGATTGAACAGAACCTGCCGAAGACGGGTTTCATCCAGCATCATGGCGCCGGGCATTCGCGAATCGACACTCACTTCCAGTGTTATGCCCTGCTCCCGGGCCCGCAGATCGAAAATGTGGCGAACATCATCCAGGAGACGACGGACCGATACGGCGGAATAGTCCAACCGCATTTTTCCCGCCTCGATTCGTGAAAGGTCCAGAATGTCGTTGATCAGCATCAGCAGACTTCGACTTCCCGCCCGGATGGCGTCCAGGTAATTGCGCTGCTGCGGGTCGGTAACACTGTTGCTGAGCAGATCGCTGTAGCCGATCACCGCGTTCATCGGCGTTCGTATTTCGTGGGACATATTGGCCAGGAACTCACTCTTGGCCAGGCTGGCGGCCTCCGCCTCCCGGGCCAACCTTTCGGCTTCGAGCTTGGCGGCCCGCAACTCGTCTTCGCTCCGGCGCAGGGCATTCTCCGAACGGATACGCTCATCCACCTCCCGCGACAACTTGCGGTTCCAGTACAGGAAGATCAGCACGACCAGGATGGCGATCAGCACCACCCGCCGCACCACGGTGTAATCGGTCTCCTGCTCGATATCCAGGTGAATCCACCTGTTGTAGATGGATTCTGTCTCGCTGGCTTCGAGGCTGCCCAGCGCCTTGTTCAGCACCCGGTGCAGCTCAGGGTTGTCCTTGCGTACGGCCAATCGCAGATCGTACTGATAGGGGGTAATGCTGGTGATCCTGAGGTTCGACAGCCCCAACCGGGCCACTGTGTAACTGACCGCCGGAATATGGGTAACCATGACGTCCAGGTCGCCGTTGGATAGTGCCAGAAGCCCCTCCTCCACCGTATCCATCGGGTAAAGATCCAGGTTCGGGTGATTGATCAACAGGTAATCGTGGGCCGCATGCCGGTTCACCACACCCACACGCTCCGTGCGGAGTTCCCGAAGATCCCCGATAAAGCGACCGTCGTCCCTGATGGCAAGGGCGATGGGCACGGTCAGATAGGCCCGGGTAAACAGAAATGCCTCTTCGGTGCGCGGCGTCCGGGACAACCCGGGAAGAATATCCACCTCGCCCGAACGCAG
>NZ_DDOI01000090.1:38071-47125 GCF_002341575.1 Marinobacter sp. UBA2498
TCGGTTTCCAGCCGGGTCAGCAAATCCGGAACCAGACCTGTGGGCCGGCCATCCTGAGTGTATTCAAACGGCGGCCAGTCCGCGCGAAACGCAACTTTCAGATCTGGATGCTGCTTGAGCCACTCCATATCCGACCCGGATAATTCCAGGCCAGTTCGTTCGAGGGAAGGCTGATCCGCCTGCAGCCATGACTGTCGGATGGTGCGATGCTCGTTGTGACTGATCGCCGCAATGGACTTGTTCAACACCTGGTAAAGCAGATCCCGATCAGTATCCACCCGCAACACCACATCCACAGGGTTGCTATCCAGCAGCACCGACAGACCAATACCATTCACCATCGCCGACTGGAGGTAATCGGACACCACTGGCACCGGTGCCAGAAACGCATCGGCCTGCCCCGAAAGAATCTGGCCGACGGCTTCGCTGACGTTGCTGACCGGCACCGGCGTAAACTTCTCGACGGGGTCCAGCATGGGATACTGGTTGGGGTCACCGGCAATAACCGCAATCCGGCTGCCCTCAAGATCGGCAAGTGTCCGGATGGCCGCATCGCCGGCGCTGACGAACACGCCATAAGTTAGAGACATCAGGGGATCGGTGAAGCGCTTGCCGGGCACCACCGGCATCCCCGGCATTCGAGTGGTCAGAACCGCATCGGTTGCCAGCTCACTTTTGACCGGCCCGCTATCCTGCCCGGTTTCCAGGACGATGGGCTCCATGGCGACGCCCAGTTTGTCGGAGAGCCGGGCAAGGTAGTCAATGTAGGTCCCAGCAAGCACTCCATTGCCGGTATCGAAAACCAGCGGCACCTGATCGCTGCGAAGACCGATACGAAACCGGTCCTGCCCTTCCAGCCAGGTCAGCTCCTCTTTGCCTAGCACGGGGGCCGGCGATGCTTGCGGCGGTTCCGCCCGCAGGGGGGATTGAAACAGCGCCAACAGGCAGCATAGTAGAAAGGCAAGGGTAACCTTCACTGGATATCCTTAAGGGTTCCGCTACATTTCAGGGAACAATACCTGCAAACGCCATTGATTTCATTCAGGCAAACGGCCAACGGGAGACGAATGTCCATGGACACCAGCAAACACACCCTCAGTACTCTGTTCGAGCAACTAGGCCTGGCGTCCGACGCCAAAAGCATTGAGGATTTTGTCGCCAGGTACTCGCCCCTGCCGAGCGAAGTTGCGATCCAGGATGCTCCCATCTGGTCTGAAAGCCAGTCTCACTTCCTGGAAGAAGGCCTGGAGGAAGACAGCGACTGGGCGGAGGTGATCGACGAGCTGGACGCAATGATGCGTCACTGAACGTCGGCACTGTCGCTGATCATAACCTGGTCCCGGCCGGCGTCCTTGGCCTGATAGAGGGCCCGGTCGGCCCGGTCGAACACCGACTCCTCGGTGTCGCCGGCAATGAATCCCGCCAGGCCGGCTGAGAAGGTCACAGTGACCGGTTCGCCGCGGAAGTGGAACGGCAGCTTGCCGACATGTTCCCGCAACTTGTCCACCACTGCTCGCGCGTCCGAAGGTTCGGTTTCCGGGAACAACACCACGAATTCCTCGCCGCCAAAACGAGCCACAAAATCCGTGGTGCGCAAGCGATCCCTGAATTCCCTCGCAACCAGCTGCAGCACCCTGTCGCCGGCCTTGTGACCATAGGAGTCGTTGATCCGTTTGAAAAGATCGATATCCAGCACACCGATGGTCAACGGATGGCTGTAGCGTTGCCAGCGGTTGTACTCGAATGACAGTCGCTCCTGCCAGGCTTCACGATTGGGCAACTCGGTAAGCAGGTCAGTCATGGCCCGGAGCCGCTCCTTACGGACCTGTTCCTGCATCTGCTCTGAGTGGGCCTCCATGGCCGCCACTTTTTCCTGCATGGCCTCAAGCTGCTCGGAGAGCGCACGCTCGCGCTCGGATTCCTGGGTACGGAAACGGCCTACCGCCTGACCAATGGACTCAAGATGACGGCTGACCGACTGTTTGAGATCCTGAAGGTCATCGCTCTCCTGCAAACGTTGCCCGACCCGCTCAATTTCCTCGCGGATCTCGCGATCAAGGTGCTCTGAGGCATCCAGTCGGCCGCACTGGGCCGAGGACTGGGCCGAGAAGTGTTCCCTCAACAGCTCCAGACGTTCATCAAGGCGTTTGAGAAAGGCTTCGAATTCTCGCTTGCTCCGGGTAACCGCAGCGATGACCAGCTCAGCCACGTGGTTCAGGCCTTCGCGCAATTCGTTCCAGTCGTTACTGGCGAGCAGTGATTGCTGCAGCGCCCGGGCCCGGGCCTCTGCGGCGGGCTCAAGGGAGACCTGGGTAAGCATCTGACCCAACAACTGGCCCACACGGCGGGCAATGCGCAACCGCTGGACGTTGTCCTCGATATCCTGTTCATTACCCGGGAGGGACTCCGGCTGCTCGCTGCTTTCCGGTAAAGGTTCCGCGCTGACCTGTTGCTGCTGTTGCTGGGGCTCTTGCTCTGGCTCTCGCGCCAGACGGGAGAACAAGGAAGGCTTCCTGTCGTTGGCCGACTGGCGCTCATCGAGCAGGGCGACCTGGCGATCAATCTGATCCTGCAAGTCCTTCCAGGCGTCCACATCTACCCGGTTCTTCCGCAGGTCCTTCCGGATGCGAGCCAGCAACCGATCCAGCTCCGGGGTCTGGCCTTCGGAGGCGAGACTGGTGCGCACCAGCATGCGTTCAAGGGTATTCCGCTCCGCCTTCCACTGCTTTTCCCGATTGTCTGCAGACTCGAGTTCCTGAAGGTATTTTTCCTTCCAGGACTGATCCGATGCCATGGAGCGCTCCCGCCTATCCTTGCTGTACTGTTGATGTGTGAAAAACCCCTAGATGACCCGTGCTGGTCTCAGGAACTCTCGTCACTGGTTTTACCATGATACCGATCGCGTCGTGCTCTGGGGTGACTCTGGTCATAAACCCGGGCCAAATGTTGAAAATCAAGATGAGTATAGACCTGGGTCGTCGCAATGTCGGCATGGCCCAGAAGTTCCTGTACGGCACGAAGGTCACCACTGGATTCAAGCATGTGGCTGGCAAACGAGTGTCGCAGCAGGTGCGGATGGAGCTTCTGGTCGGCACCGCGGCTGATTCCCCACCGGCTCAGGCGGGCCTGGATACTTCGGTGGCTGAGTCGTTCGCCCCGTTGACTGACAAACAGGGCAGCCTCACCGTCATTGGCCAGCGCCCCTCTATACGGTAGCCAGGCCTGTATGGCTGCAATGGCTTTTCGTCCGACGGGCAGCAGCCGTTCCTTGCCACCCTTACCCATCACGCGAACCTCACCACTGCGCAGATCGACGGTATCCAGATCCAGGCTTGCCAACTCCGCCAGCTGCAACCCGGAAGAATACATCAGCTCGAACATACATAGATCCCGCACTTCCAGGGGATCGTCCGGCTGTCCGTCCAGTAGATGATTCAGTTGATCCACATCTGCAACGCGAGGCAGACGGCGGCCACTCTTGGGGGCCCGGATATCCAGCGCCGGATTATCCGATGCCAGCTTCTCCCTGAGCAGGAACTGGTATAAACGGCGGGTCGCCGAGAGATGTCTGGCGATGCTCCGGCCTGACAACCCCTCCCGGCTGAGCGTCGCGACGTAGCGGCGCAGATCGTGGTTGGTCACCCGTTGCCAGGCAACGAATCCACTGCGGCCCAGCCAGTCCGCCAGACGCAAAAGGTCGCGCTGGTAGCTGTCGCAGGTTCTTGGAGAATGGCGTTTTTCAGAAGCCAGGTGCCGGATAAATTCCGCCAGCGGCCCGGTCAGCTCATTGGGCACTGCCGGACTCTCCGGGACTTCTGACACGTTAGCGGGACTCCGTCGCCATGTCGGTGACCGGAGCAGCCGCTGTGTGGCGCTGCACCATGGGCGGCAGCAGGCGGCTTAGTGTGTCGCTGATGTAGCTCAGGAACAGGGAACCCATGCTCTGGTCAAAGTACCCCGGCTGGCAGCTACCGACCGCAAACACGCCCACCAGCTCGTCATGCCTCAGCGGCACCAGGGCGACCGAGGCAATGGGTTCTTCACGGTCCGGAAACAGGAACTCCCGTTCGCTTTCACGGAACTGACCGCACACAGCCCTCTCGCCTTCCAGCAGGCTGCCCAGGCGCTCACGGGCCGCAGAAGGACTGACCACATGCAGGGCGCCTTGAGAGGCCTCAGGCAGCTCAACATCGGTAAACAACAACACGGAAGCGGCGTCGAGACCGAAATCACCACGGATACTGTCATCAATGGCAGCAGCCATATCGTTGAGCGTCCGCGCTTCAATCACCTGCATCAGCAAACGCTTGCTCTTCTCGAACAACCGGTCGTTATGGCGGGCGATGGATACAAGCTCTACCAACTCCCTGCGCAGGGTGTCCCGCTGCTCCCGGAACAGATGCACCTGGCGTTCGACCAGCGAAATGGCCCGGCCACTGTCGTGGGGCAGGGTCAGGCTGCGCAGCAGCTCGTCCTGGTCGATGAAGAAATCGGGGTTGGCGCGCAGGTAATCCGCCACCTCTTCCCGGGTGAGCTCACCGGCCTTCTGGCGGGCCGTTTGTTCTGTCATGGAGTACTCCTGGCTGTCAGGATCGTTGTTTATGGGGGCGAGCGCTCCTGCGTCGACGACCACCAGAATCACCCGGCAGCCTCAACTGCCCCTCAAATACGCTGGTTGCAGGCCCTTCCATCATAACAGGGGTCCCTTCACCCTGCCATTCAATGACCAGAGGGCCACCCCGCAATTCCACTTCCACGCGGGTATCCAGCAGGCCTCGCAGGCAGCCGGCCACCACGGCGGCACAGGCACCACTACCGCAGGCGAGGGTCTCGCCCGAGCCACGCTCAAACACCCGCAGGCGGACATGGGTACGATCCAGAATCTGGAGAAACCCGATGTTGGCCCGTGCCGGGAAGCGGGGATGCCGCTCGAGCTTGGGCCCCAGCGTTTTTACCGGCGCCTGGTCTACATCCTCAACCAGCAGCACACCATGGGGGTTACCCATGGACAAGGCGCTCAGTTCCACTGTCTGGCCGTCCACATCCACGGTGTAGACATCCTTTCGACGGTCGGCGGCGAACGGAATGGCCGGCGGGTTGAACTCGGGCACGCCCATATTGACCATCACCATGCCTTCCCGGCCGACACGGAGCTCGATCACGCCCTTGGCAGTCTGGACGCGGATGACCTTTTTATTGGTCAGGCGCTGGTCCCGGACAAACCGGGCGAAGCAGCGGGCACCGTTGCCGCACTGCTCCACCTCGGACCCGTCCGCATTGAAAATGCGGTAGCGGAAATCGACATCCGGCAGCCCGGGCGGCTCCACCACCAGCAACTGATCGAAGCCAATTCCGAAATTCCTGTTGGCCAGTTCGCGGATCATCTCGGGGCGCAGACGAAAAGGCTGGCTGATGGCATCCACCACCATAAAATCATTACCCAGCCCATGCATCTTGGTGAATCGAAGCATGGGGCCCTGGGTCCGGCGTTGCTGTGTCATCTCCTCGCTCCCGCTCATTCCGGAAGGCAGCTCTCGGGTGCGAGCTGGTCTTCGAGAGTTTCACGGCGGCGGACCACATGCACCTGGTCGCCATCGACCATGAGTTCCGGCGGCCGGTTCCGCGTGTTGTAGTTTGAGCTCATGACAAAGCCATAGGCTCCCGCAGAGCGAACCGCCAGCAGATCCCCGGCCTGCAGGCGCAGGTGACGATCCTTGCCCAGGAAATCGCCGGTTTCACAGACTGGACCAACCAGATCCCAGGCCTTTTCCTCACCATCCTGATGTGGCTTGACCGGGATAATCGCCTGCCAGGCGCTGTAAAGGGCCGGCCGGATCAGATCATTCATGGCGGCATCAATGATGGCAAAGTTCCGGTGCTCGGTGCACTTCAGGAATTCGACTCTGGTAACCAGGATGCCAGCGTTGGCGGCAATGGATCGGCCGGGCTCCAGAATCAGCTCCAGTTTGCGGTCACCCAGGCGCTCGGCCAGCGCCTTCACGTAATCCGACGGCTGTGGTGGCTGCTCCTGGTTGTAGGTGACGCCCAGGCCACCGCCCATATCCAGGTGATGGATGTGGATGCCCTGGTCCGCCAGGGAATCAATCAGGGCCAGCACCCGGTCCAGTGCGTCGAGGAACGGTGACACGCTCGTCAGCTGTGAGCCGATGTGACAATCCACACCCTTCACGTTGAGATTCGGCATACCTGCCGCACGGGCATAGACCTGCGGCGCTTCGGCAATATCAATCCCGAACTTGTTCTCTTTCAGACCCGTGGAAATGTAGGGATGGGTACCGGCATCAACATCCGGGTTAACCCGCAGTGAGATCGGCGCCTTTACGCCGAGCTCTCCCGCCACCGCATTGAGCCTGTCCAGTTCGGTATCGGATTCGACGTTGAAGCAGCGCACGCCCACTTCAAGGGCCCGCTTCATTTCCCATTCCTGCTTGCCAACGCCGGAGAAGACCACCCGCGACGGATCACCACCGGCCCGCAGTACCCGCTCCAGCTCACCGGCCGACACGATATCAAAGCCGGCACCGAGCCGCGCGAGAACGTTCAGCACCGCCAGATTGCTATTGGCTTTAACGGCGTAGCACACCAGGTGCGGGTGATCCCGAAGGGCGTCATCATAGGCCCGGTAATGTCGCTCAATCGTGGCGCGCGAATACACGTAGGCCGGTGTGCCAAAACGATCGGCAATGGCAGAGACAGGGATATCCTCGGCGTACAGCTCGCCGTCGCGGTAGTTGAAATGATCCATGAGTTTCCTGATTCGTTTAACGGGGCCGGGAGGCCATGGCGCTAGTCGCGGGTTTCTTCGCGATCGGGCTGCTCCTGGGCCGAGTCCGGCCCGGACGTTATCGAAGCGGCCTGACTGTCACGGTACAACGGACCTTTCTGACCGCAACCGCTCACAACCAGAGCCAGCATCAACGCCATGATCGACAGAGTCCACGCTCGCATATCGGCTACCTACCCCTGAGTTCACTATGGTCGCAGTATACCTGACACCCGCCCCGGGCCGCGAGGTCAGCGAGTCCTCGCGAGATGGCGGTTCAGGGAGTCTTCCAGCACAGACCGGTAATACAGGTATTGGCTGGTCTGGATATCCTGCTGGTACACCCGGGGGTCGAGGTCGTGGGGCAGGTGGATATCGGTCAGGTACACCGGGTAGACCTCATCGCTATGTCGGAGGGAGCGGATGTAGTGGGCCACTGCCGGAATCAACTGGTCGCCGTACTCCTGGACGCTGAATTCCTGGTCACCACAGAAAATGTCGAAGCGCAGGCGACTGTCGCCCTCGTGGATGCCCACGGCCTGCACCTCAAACCCGGGGAGAGGCACTCCCGAATCCGACTCCGGCCGGTACTCGGCCCGCCAGGCCCCGTCCCGCCGGACAATTTCGTAGCACTGGACGCCGGCCACAACGCCGGCGGAATCGGTATGGCGCAGCAATCGCCGCTCGATCAGGTTATCCAGGAAACGCAGTACCGGCACCAGCAAATGCCGTCGACTGGTCACCGCCTGTTCCCAGCTGAACACAGAACCCAGTTCGTCAACGACCCAGAGCCGGGCCTGATCGCCGAGAATACGATAAAACACCTGGATGTTGTCCGGTTCGCTGGCCAGGCAAACCGCCCGCAAGGCCGGCTCCTCCTGCAACGCGTAACGATCGAACACCACCGGCAGGTACCTCTCCTGGGGCAGCGCCAGATGCTCCATCAGCGCCTCAAAGCTGTCGAGTGCCACAAACCCCGGTTCCAGGCAATTGAACTGGAGCAGGAAGTAGCGACGATCCATTTCAATCACATAGCGCAGCGGATGCGGGCCGGTACCTCCGGCAAAAAAGGGCCGGAGGACATCGGCAAACAGCTCCTGAACCCGGCGGGCAATGGCAGAGCCATGACCACGGTTGTGGCAGTGCACCTGAACGGCCGGCAATTCGTCGGGATTGGCTGCCACCGAGGCGAGAACATTCTTCAGGCACTGGATCAGTGTATCGCCCGCTGCGTAATGCTGGAGACTGACTTCATGCCAGCTGTTGAAAGTAATGTGGTCGATGCTGATGACCAGATTCTCCCGCCCCCCGCTAAAGCCAAGAGAATCGTGCCGGGAACTGAGCTTGTGAAGGCCTTTTTCCGTGAGGTGGGCCTGAGGGTCAATGCCGACGTTCACCAACAGCAGATTCCTCAATGGCCGCACACCCCGGGACAACGCTTCCCGTTCCGCCGGTGCAATCGGAAATGGCAGGAACGCAGACAGGGCATCAAGCATTTCACGCAACTCGCTGACGGAGGCAATACTGGTGCCCGACCGCACATTCAGTCGAGTCGAGCGGGTCAGCAGACCGTTGCAATAGCACCAGACCATCAGTTCCGCCAGATTTCCGGAGCGACGGATAACCGGCTGCCAGAAAGCGTCTGCCGGGTCTTCGAGGTCCCGGTACAGCAGCCAGCCGTCGGCGTCGCCGCCCTGCTCCGACTGATGATGAAATGCCAGGTTTTCCTCCGCCAGCGACGGGGCCAGCCCGGGATTGATCTGCTCGATCTTGCCCGCCTTGCGCTGAAACGCGGCATAAAGCTTGCGGCCCAGAAGATTGATATCGTTGGCGCTGATGGCGGCGCGTTGGCCATGCTCCCTGGCCATTTTCGACAGCAGGCGGTAACCGTGGGTCAATTCGTTGACGATGGTGCGACGCAGGGTGGTGACATCCTCTGCCCGCCAGCGTTGACGATCATCCAGCTCCGCCAGCGTGTTTTCACTCCAGCCCCAACCTGTCACCATCTGGCGCAGCAGGCGGGCACGCCACTGCTCACCGGAGACCTCGGACCGCGTCAGTGGCAAACCGGCTTTCAGATACAGGCTCCGGCGAATCAGGTCCAGCCTCGACGCCACTTCCGGCCCGGTCAGCCAGCCCTCCAGCCGATTGTAGAGCATGACGTAGGGGTCCAGACGGTCGGCATCGGTTTCGCCGCGGAAAACAGCCCGCTTGAACTGGCTGGACAACAGAGCCTCACCGGTGGTCCGCGCATAACATTCGATCAGAAG
>NZ_DDOI01000090.1:47224-52057 GCF_002341575.1 Marinobacter sp. UBA2498
AGTTTCAGAATCGATTTCCAGGGCGCATCAATCCCCTTGTACAACTGCCAGACGCCCGCACCAAGGAATTCTTCCTCCGGAATCGCCGGCACCGGGCCAAAATCGATATAGTCCTCGGCGCGCACAAACCGGTAATCCACCAGCTTGCGCATGCAGTCATCGTAGGTTTCCTCCCGCTCCGCAGGAATCAGCCACCACATGGGCCAGGCACCGGCCAGATGGATGCTGGTCCGGTAGAACTCGTCCAGCAGCAGGAAATGCTGGGCGCTGCCACAGTTCTCGCCGGTCACCTCTACCCGTTGCCGACCGGCACGCCAATCCGAAGCACAGAAGACGAATACGTGCAGTTCGACACCGAAAGATTCCGCCCAGCGGGCCAGCTTCGCGGCTTTGCGCTCAAGACAGCGGATGCCCCGCTCGGGCAGGTCACTGCGGTGACAGAGCCAGACGTCGAGGTCACTGGCCACGGAATGGCCAAGGGTTCCCGGGCTGCCCATCAGGAACATGGCGTCCAGATCCGGTTTGCGCTTGCCTTCATCCTTCAGCGAAAAAGTCCGGGCCAGTCGACGAGCCGCATTGATGGTGGCCGGTGACGGCTGATAGTTGCTCAGGCCATAGGGGCAATCGCTGTCCAGGTAACCCGGCAGGGCTGGATGATTGAGATGGAAAACCAGGGGCAGAATCTCCAGCACCATTTGCTGGCGATAGGACAGGGCCGAGTGGGCACGACTCCAGCGCTGCTGATTGACCAGCAGAAACCGGTCCCTCAGGCGACGGAGGGTCTTGCGATCTATTCCCTCCTCAAAGTCGAGGGAAATCGGGGCAACGTGGGCGGTCAAGGCGGCTCCGCAGAGAGGTTCTTTTCAGCATCAGTATGAGTATGATGTCGGCATCGTGGCAAAACCTTTAAAAAAATAAAAGCTGCAGGACACGCGAGGCTTACCCGCTGTGAAAGAATTCATCATTCGCCGCTACCGTTCGGACCAGTCCGCGACCTCCGGGCGCCAGACCGTTTTACGCATCGACGATGAAGGAAAAGTACTGTTCGCTGACCACCAGGCCGAGACGGTGCTCGGTTATGAGAGCAGCGAACTGGAAGGCCAACCGGTGCACCGGATCCTGGCATCTCGCCAGGATGATCCCTTTGCACCGGCAAACCGCCACCGGATCGAGCGTGGCCAGAACGTCCTGGTGACCTTCCGGCACAAGGAAGGTTTCTTCTACACCGCCTGCCTGAGCCTGCGACTCGACGTTCGGGATTCCGACAAGGCGGCGAGTGCCACGATTGCCCTGTGCGACAGCTCAAGCAGGGATTCCCGTCTGTTGCGAGCAGCGGAGAGCAGTGCCGGTTTCGGGATCTGGGAACTGGACACCCGCACGAATGAAATGACCTGGACCGAGGGAATGTTCCAGCTTCTCGAGCTGAGACCGGGCGCCGAAATCACGCCCGAACAGGCGCTTTTCTACTGCCAGACCGGCCAGGCCAGGGTCCGGGCCATGTTCCGCCGCTGCCTCCGAACCGGAGACGCATTCTCCCTCAACCTCGATATCGTTACCTCGCAACAGAACCATCGTCGGGTGACCCTCAGTTGTCGGGCTCTGAAACAGGGCGGCCGGATTACCGGACTCGGCGGCACCCTGGTAGACCGGACCGCCGATATGAAACTCGACAGGGCTCGCCAGCACGCAAACACCATGCTCGCAGCGGTCACCAGCGCCACCTCCGATCTGGTTGTGGCAGTCGATCTCTCGTTCAACCTGCTCCACTTTAATGACGCCTGGGCCAGACAGTTTGCCGAAACCTTTGGCGGGCGCCCGGAGGCAGGCGACAACCTGAGCGACCTGCTTCAGGAGTTCCCGAACGAACGCAGGCTGATGGAACGGCTCTGGCACCGGGCCTTCGAACGTGACAACTTCGTGGTCGAGATGCCCATGGCCCAGCAGTCGCGCCAGCTACCAGTGCATGAGTTCCATTACCAGCGCCTGACCAACGACCAGGGCGAAATCACCGGCGCGGTGCACGTGGCCCGTCGCATTGAGCCCAGGCTGAATCACGCCTCCAGTGAGGAATACCGGATACGTCACGATCCGGTTACCGGCCTGATGAACCGAAAGGCATTCATCGCTCGGGTATTAAGAACCCTGGAGCAGAAAACCCATCGAGAATCCTGCGACAGCCTGCTCTACCTGGATCTGGATGAATTCGAACGCTTTAACGATCTTGCTGGCAGCGGCACCTGTGACCGCTACCTCAGGGAGCTGGCCGGCAACCTCGGCGTGCGCGTCCGGCAGCGTGACGCCCTCGCCCGCCTCGCTGGCGACACCTTCGCCCTTCTGATCGAGAACTGCCCGGAAGCGCGGGCCCGCAAGATTGCCCAGGAAACCCTTGATTTGATCGGCGACTTTGTCTTCGACTGGCAGGGTCACAGCCTCCAGACCACCGCATCGGGCGGCCTGTTAATCCTGGACAACGACATCCCCGCGGATCCGGAGCAGCTTCTGGGCCAGGCTGCGGACCTTTGCCACACCGCCAAAACCTCCGGACGCAACCGGGTTCACGCGGCCAGGGCCATTGCCAACCAGACGGACGATTCAGTCGCCAGCAAACGGGTCGAGCAGATCCGCGACGCGCTGGACAAACAGTCGCTGATTCTCGAATACCAGGCCATGAGGCCGGTGGCCAGCCCCACCTGGGGCGATCACATCGAAATCCTCTGCCGGATTCCAACAACGTCGGATGATGAGGCGACACTCCTGCCCGACGATTTCCTCCCCATTGCGGAACGGTTTGACCTGGCAAAGCGCCTGGATCGCCAGGTGATCCGGCAAACCCTGGAATGGCTCGGTAACCAGCCCTTGCTGGAACTCCGATTGAAGTACTGTGGATTTAACCTGTCACTGGCAACTGTGCTGGATGACACCTTCGCCGACTTCATGGCCGATGCCCTGAACCAATCCCCGTTTGCCCCGGACTGTTTCTGCCTGGAAATCCGTGAGGCCCACGCCACCCAGTATCCCGACGACGTGGCCGTGCTGTGCGATGCCCTGCATCGGGCAGGCTTCCGCGTCGCCCTGGACGGTGCCGGCGCATCGGTGGAAAGCTACAGCCTGGCGGCGAGATTACCCGTGGATATCATCAAACTGGACCGGAGAATGGTTCAGCAGCTGGAGGAAGACCCGGTGCAGCAGGTGATGCTGGAAGCACTGCACCGGATTGCCGAGGCCGCCGGCAAAGTGACGGTGGCCACGTTTATCGAAAGCGACGATGCCCTTCGCAAGGTACGGACTCTGGGCATTCACTACGGACAGGGCTACCGGCTATGCCGACCTGAGCCACTGGACGAACTCACGCCGGCGGCGGTAGACCTCGCTACGGGGCGAATCGGCGGTTAACCGTTTCGCCCCGCTGAGTGCGCCGGCTCAGCCCAGCTGGTTGCGGGCCCGACCGACCGCCGCACGCACCTGATCCGGCGCCGTGCCGCCGAGATGATCACGGGCCTGGACCGAACCTTCCAGGGTCAGCACATCGAAAACATCGGCGCCGATATGATCGGAGAACTGCTGCAGCTCTTCGAGGGTCATATCAGACAGGTCACGACCTTCAGCCACACCGAACGCCACGGACTTGCCCACGATCTCGTGGGCGTCCCGGAAAGGCACGCCTTTCTTGACCAGGTAATCCGCCAGATCGGTAGCGGTTGAGAAACCGCGCTTGGCTGCCACTCTCATGTTGTCCGCTTTGGAGCTAATGGCCGGAATCATGTCGGCATAGGCCTTCAGACAGCCCTTGATGGTATCAACCGTGTCGAACAGTGGTTCCTTGTCTTCCTGGTTGTCCTTGTTGTAGGCCAGCGGCTGGCTTTTCATCAGGGTCAGCAGGCTGATCAGGTGGCCATTGACACGACCGGTCTTGCCCCGGACCAGTTCCGGCACGTCGGGGTTCTTTTTCTGGGGCATGATGGACGAGCCGGTGCAGAAGCGGTCCGGCAGATCAATGAAATCGAACTGGGCGGAGGTCCAGAGCACAAGCTCCTCGCTGAACCTGGAAAGATGCGTCATCAGCAGTGCCGCAAAGCTGCAGAACTCAATGGCAAAGTCCCGGTCGCTGACAGAGTCCAGGCTGTTCTCGGTGGGCCGGTCAAAACCCAGCAGTCGGGCGGTCATTGCCCGATCAATGGGATAGGTAGTGCCGGCCAGCGCAGCCGCGCCCAGGGGCATCACGTTCACCCGCTTACGGCAATCCTGCAGACGTTCGGCATCGCGGACCAGCATTTCGTACCAGGCCAGCAAGTGGTGCCCGAAGGTGACCGGCTGGGCAGTCTGCAGATGGGTAAAACCGGGCATGATGGTATGCGCCTCGCGCTCGGCCAGATCCAGCAGACCCGATTGCAGGCGCTTCAGTTCTTCGGCAATCACGTCGATTTCGTCCCGCAGGTACAGACGGATATCCGTTGCCACCTGATCGTTGCGGCTTCGGCCGGTGTGCAGCTTCTTGCCCGTGATACCGATACGGTCGGTGAGGCGTGCTTCAATGTTCATGTGCACGTCTTCAAGGCTGACCGACCACTGGAAGTTGCCGGCCTCGATGTCTGCCTTGACGCCTTTCAGGCCCTCAATGATCTGGTCCCGCTCGTCGGTGGTAAGCACGCCAACCTCGGCCAGCATGGTGGCATGGGCAATGGAACCGGTGATGTCGTGATGGTACAGGCGCTGGTCAAATCCCACCGATGCAGTAAATTTTTCAACAAAGGCATCGGTGGGCTCACTGAAGCGCCCGCCCCAGGGTTTTTCAGAGCTTGTGGTCTGGTCAGACTTTTTCTGATCCGTCATGGT
>NZ_DDOI01000074.1:0-7082 GCF_002341575.1 Marinobacter sp. UBA2498
CCCAGGGATGGGTTCACGGCGTCTCCTGGTAAGTCGTTCCGGCACCTTTGCTAACACCGAAAGCCAGACCTGTTAGAATCTCGCCCCCAAGCCAAACCGAAGGCCCACAACACCCCGTGCAGACCACCACCCAGAACCCATCCCTGGCCCGCCAGCTCTACAGCATGACCTGGCCCATGCTCTTCGGGGTGCTGTCCCTGATGACCTTCCAGCTGGCCGACAGTGCCTTCGTGGGTCAGCTGGGTCGTGATCCGCTGGCAGCCCTGGGTTTCACCTTGCCGATGCAGCAACTGATCATCGGCCTTCAGGTGGGTCTGGGGATCGCCACCACAGCGATCGTATCCCGCACGCTGGGGGCCGGCGATGAATTGCGCGCCTTCCGGCTGGGCGGCCTGATCATTACCGTGGGCGGCAGCCTCGTTTTCGTCATCTGCGTGGCGCTGTGGTTTCTGCAGGGGCACATCATGACCGCGCTTGGCGCGGAAGACTCACTCCTACCCCTGATCCGGCAATACTGGATTCCCTGGCTGATGGCCGCCTGGACCGGGGCATTCCTGTATTTCGGCTACAGTGTGTGTCGCTCCCACGGTGACACAAAATTGCCGGGGTACATGATGGTGGCCACGAGCCTGACCAACATCGCCCTGGACCCGCTCTACATCTTTGTTTTCGGCTGGGGACTGCCCGGCGCCGCCTGGGCCACCGTTACCTCTTTTGGTATCGGCTGCCTGGTGATCTATCCGAAACTTCTCAAACGCCACTGGATCCGGTTCGACCTGCGCGAGCTTGCCCTCTGGAAGGCCCTGAAACAGCTCAATGGCATCATGGCTCCGGCCATGGTCAGCCAACTGATGCCGGCTGTCTCGGCCATGCTGGCGACAGCCTTGGTGGCCGGCTTTGGCTCCGCCGCCGTCGCCGCCTGGGGGCTGGGCACCCGTCTGGAATTTTTCTCCATTGTGGTGGTGCTGGCCCTGACCATGTCGATGCCGCCGATGATTGGCCGCATGCTGGGTGCCGGGGATATCGAGCAGATCCGGAAACTGGTGCGCCTCGCGGTCCGGTTTGTGGTGGTCTGGCAGCTGGCCATCGGCCTGACCTGGGTGGTCGCTTCCGGATTGGTGTCGGAGCTGTTTTCCAGCGACAGTGATGTTCAGGAGGTTCTGGCCGGCTATCTGGTGCGGGTGCCGCTTAGCTACAGCGGTCTGGGCGTCTGTATGCTGATGGTGTCGGTGTGCAATGCCCTCGGACTGGCGATGCGGGCCCTGCTGGTGTCCACCCTGCGCCTGTTCCTGTGCTTCCTGCCCCTGCTCTGGATCGGTAGCCAGATCAACGGGGTCTATGGGCTTATGAGTGGTGCGCTGGTGGGCAATCTGTTTGCCGGCGCCATGGCTTACAGCTTTTATCGTGCCGGCATGACGCGTTTGAAGGCCGAGATATCCTTAGGCAAAGCGTGAGCGGAAGCTCTCGGGTACCGGCACGACTTCCTTGCGGTGGTAGTTGAAGAAGACGAATCCGTATTTCGCCAGTGCCACCGGCTGGCCGCTCTCGGCCTTGGTGACCCGGAACACGAAATCCCCGCCATACTTGTTGAAGTCCATCAGACCCACTTCAAAACGCAGCATTTCCGGGAAGAAGGATTCCGACTGGTACATGGTGGCCAGGTCGGTAACGATAATGCCGGTGCCGTCTTTGCTCGCTTCCTGGATACCGTAACTGACCAGGAACTGGGCCCGGGCTTCGGAGAGCATAGAGATCAGGGCGTCGTTGCCGAGGTGGTTGGCGCCGTTGATGTCGGTGATTCTGACGGGCATTCTGGTTTCGAAGCAGAAGACGTCGTCCGGGAAGGAGAGTTTGATTCGGGCCACGGGGGTTCCTGTTTTCACTGGGGATCTTTGAGCGAATGATACGCTGTTCGACTTTAGTGTTCATCTTGGGATCTTGCCCTTCAAATCGGTTATCTTGGTTCTATGCCCCTGCGCATTGAGGTTTGGCGGTGCGACGGCTGGGAAAGGCCTTCCAAAACGCGCTCCTGCGGCACGTCCATGTGACGCTTGACTGTCGCCATCCATGGCGACAGACAGTTTTGGAAGGCCCTTCCCTGCCATCGTTCGTATCACTCCCGCGCACTGACAATAAATATTTGAAGATGGAGTTTTATGGATATTCGCCCTGCTGCCACCTTGGTTCTGGTTCGAGATACAGCCGAAGGCCTTGAAGTCCTGCTGCTGCAACGCACCTGCGACGCCGTGTTTATGCCCGGCTATTTTGTATTCCCTGGCGGGCGAGTCGAGGAAAACGAGACTCACGGGCAGGACCATATTATCGGGCCCGGAGACGCCGAGATCAGTCAGACCATGAGTGTCGATGAAGGCGGCGCGGACTATATGTTGGCGGCGGTTCGGGAGTGTTTTGAGGAGTCCGGGGTTCTGGTTGCGGTGGATAAACAGGGCAACCCGATATCCGGGGATCATCCGGCCCATGCGGATCGGAGGTCGGTGTTCGACGGCGATCTGTCTCTGGCCAGTCTGTGCAAAAAGCACGGCTTGGCGCTTCCGCTGGACAGGCTTGCCTATCTCGGCCACTGGATTACGCCGCCGGGGCCGCCGAGGCGTTTCGATACACGGTTTTTCGTGACGCCCGCTCCGGAAGGTCAATTGGCCGGGCACGACGGTATCGAAACCATCGATCATGTCTGGATCCGCCCGGAACAGGCCCTTGAGGATCATCGGAACGGCCAGCGGTTGCTGGGGTTGCCAACGATTCGGACGTTGCGGGTGCTCAACGGGTTCGAGACCACCGATGCGCTGATGCGCTATGCCCACGCCAACCCGCCCGAGCCCTACCCCAACCAGCCCTGGCCGGCGGTCAAAAAGGGTAAGCCGGTGACGCTGGAGCCGGGAGCGCCGGCCTATGATGAGGCCGCGAAGCTGGATCCGGAAGGTGAAGGCTCGACCCGGGCGGAGATTAATCCCGGAGAGGCGGTTGAGGTCGCGGCCCGTGTCACCCGGCTGACGGCGCCCAACCCGGGGATGATGACCGGGCCAGGGACCAACACTTACATTCTGGGCCATGAACGCTTCACGGTGATCGACCCCGGCCCCGCCAACGAGTCCCATATCGAGCGAATTCTGGAGGTGACCGGTGGCGTCATTGACCAGGTTCTGGTAACCCACACGCACCAGGACCATTCGCCGGCCGTTGCCGCCCTGAAAGAGCGCACCGGTTGCCGGGTGTTCGGTTGGCCGGCGCCCCCGGGTGCCGGCCAGGACCAGACCTTCCGGGCCGATGATGAACCGGAGCACGGTGATCTGATTGTGACCGAAGCCGGGCTCCTGAAGGTGCTTCATACCCCGGGTCATGCCTCGAACCATCTGTGTTTTCTGCTGGTCGACCAGAAGCTGCTGTTTTCCGGTGACCACATCATGCAGGGCTCAACGGTGGTCATTAATCCGCCGGACGGCGACATGAAGGCCTACATCGAGTCGCTCTACGAGTTGCTGGCCGAATCCATTCGCTACATTGCGCCAGCACACGGCTTTCTGATGGGGCATCCCGAAGCGGTGATCGATTTCCTGATCACCCACCGTCTGTCCCGTGAGCACAAGGTGGCCCGCGCGCTGGAAGCCCTGGCTCCTGTAGACCTGAAAGCTCTTACCGCAAAAGCCTATGACGATGTTCCGGCCGCCATCCACGGCCTTGCGGCACGGTCAGCCCTGGCGCATTTACTGAAGCTGGAGGCGGAGCACAGGGCGTTCCGGGAGGACGATCTGTGGCATGTCGTACACGACAGCTAACGCGGGAGTAACGAAAGCACACGGGATTTCGCAAAACACCCATATTTTTAATCACTTTTCCGGCGTATAACTGTTTTCGTTATAACTTGCCCGGATTTCATGAAAGTGGCATTAAACCTTTGTCACAGCAGTATTCATGACCGCCAGAGGCACTCTATCCTTGAGCGCACACTGACGAACCGTGAGGAAATATGCTGTTTGAGCGGCTTCAAAAACCGTCCCCCCGGATCCTGCTGATTGGCCTGGTCATACCCTGGCTGTCGGCACCTGTTCTGGCCGAAACCGATTCGGCAAAGGCCAGCAAAAAATCCGAAGTGCTGATCGCGGAACTGGCCGAGGACGAGAGCGTCGAGGACGTTGAGCATTCGGCCCCTCTGCAGACCAAAGGGAAGAACAATACAGCCCGTCAGCCGGCAGTCCCACAGGGCGGAGCCGGTATCGATACGCCCTCGGCCGGTTCCCGCAAGGTAGCCCCGAACATCGATCTCAAGCAGGTTGCGCCGCCACCGGAGGCACAGGTTTCAGCGCCCGGAGATACCGATGCAGATGCCGCAGAATCCGAGGTCATGGCAACCGAAGCGGTGGCCGAACCCGAGCCGGAGCCGGAGCCGGAGCCGGAGCCCGAGATTCGCGAAGGCGAGGTCTTCACGCTGCTGGACAATGATGTCCTGCCCGGCACGTCTACCCGCCTGGCCTGGACCCCCGGCATTCAGATTGCCGGGCTGTCCCAGACAACCCCGGTTCTGGTGGTCAACGGCATCAACGCCGGCCCGACGCTGTGCCTCACCGGGGCAGTTCACGGGGATGAGTTGAATGGCATCGAGATCATCCGCCAGACCATGTATGACCTGAACCCGGAGAAGCTGTCGGGCACGGTCGTGGGTGTGCCGATTGTGAACCTGCCGGGATTCCAGCAGGGCAGTCGTTACCTGCCCGATCGCCGGGACCTCAACCGGCATTTCCCGGGCAGCCCCGATGGCAGCCTGGCCGACCGGATTGCCCATTCACTGTTCGAGAACGTGATTCGCAAGTGCGACATGCTGGTGGACATCCACACCGGCTCACTGAAGCGCACCAACCTGCCGCAGCTTCGCGCCGACATGAACAACCCGGACGTGGCGGAATTCACCCGGGGCTTTGACCGCATGGCGGTGGTTCACAGCTCCGGTTCTGCGGGCATGTTGCGCACCGCTGCTGTGGAAGCCGGTATTCGCACCGTCACCCTGGAAGCCGGCGAATCCCACCGTATACAGCAGCATCAGATCGGTGCCGGCGTGAACAGCCTAACCAGCCTGATGGAGCGTCAGGGCATGATCTCCCGGATGTTCGTGTGGGGCGATCCGGAGCCTGTCTACTACGATTCCGACTGGATCCGCGCGGACCACGGCGGGATTCTGTTCAGCGAAATTGAGTTGGGGGCCAGCGTATCGGAAGGGGAGATTCTCGGTTACGTGTCCGATCCGATCACCAATGCCCAGCACCCCATCCGGTCCACCACCGATGGCCGGGTTATCGGTATGGCCGTGGACCAGGTAGTGATGGCCGGTTTTGCCGCCTACCACATTGGTACGGAGGCAGAAGTTCCCGGAGAGTAGTATGCTAGGCTTTTTTCGGGCCTCACCAACCCCACAGGAGCCTTTGTGTCTTCCGAGAACGCCGGAGTCTTGTCACGAATTCCCGGCCTGGCCTACATCGGGCTGGTTCTTACACCTCTGTTCTGGGCCGGCAACGCCGTTGTCGCCCGGGGCACGGTAGAGAACATTCCGCCGCTCTCCATGTCGTTCTGGCGCTGGGTAATCGCCCTGGCCATCCTGCTGCCTTTCGGCCTGCCGGGTATCTGGCGCCACCGCCAGGTTATCCGCCAGCGCTTCGGTTCCATGCTGGCACTGGCGACCTTCAGTGTGGGAGCCTTCAATACCCTGCTGTATCTGGCGGCCACCACAACCACCGCGACCAACATTGCCCTGATCAACGCCACCATTCCCATTTTTGTCGCTCTGCTTGCCTGGATCCTGCTCGGCGACCGGACCCGGCCGATTCAGGCGTTGGGAATCGCGCTGGCGATTACTGGCATCGTTACCGTGATTGCCCGCGGCGACCTCTCGGTGTTGACCAATCTCCAGGCCCAACCCGGCGATCTGATCATGGTGGCGGCGGTGTTCAGCTGGGGCCTGTTCTCGGTGCTACTGAGACGGCAGGCCGTACCACTGCCTGCACTAACGTTTCTGACCACCCAGATTCTCCTCGGCACACTGGTCGTCCTGCCCTTCTATCTGACGGATCTGCTGTTCTTCTCTGGTGGCTTTGAGCTGTCGCAAAGCACCGCCATGCCGTTGCTGTACTTCGCCATCTTCCCGGGGATCCTGGCCTATGGATTCTGGAACCACGGTGTGCATAAAATTGGTCCGGCCAGGGCGGCCATCTTTATGTACCTGACCCCTGTGTTTGCCTCGGTTCTGGCCGGCATTTTCCTGGCCGAATCCCTCGGGCTGTTTCATGTTATCGGCGGGGCACTGATCCTGGCCGGGCTGGTGCTGGCCACGCAGACCCGGAAACACACCCACTACCCAACCCCGGAACGCTCAGCAAAAGGAGACCCCCATGATTAAACCTGTGCCAGGAAACTCTCACCGCTTCTTTTGCCTGGTTCTGGTCCTGTTGGCCGCTGGCCTGTCGGCGCCGGCTGCAGCGGAACCCTGTGATCCCGAAGAGTCAAAGTGGGTGCCTACCCGCTATTATCCAGCCGGTGCAGCGGTCTTTCACAAAGGCAGTTGGTATGAGTCCCGCGAACTGCACGAGGGCCTGGAGCCCGGCATTACGTTCGACTGGAAAGAACTGGATTCTGTGCCGGACTGCGAGGGCCGTAAGCAACCGGTTGACCAAACCCGGACCGGAGACGGCCAGAAAGGCACCGAGGCCGGCCAATCCGTCGGCAAGAGCAAACGGGGCGAGACGTCTTCCGGCATGTGCGTAAGACCGGACCCGTGGCTATTTTCCAGAAGCTACACGGTTGGCAGCCTGGTCACCCACGGCGGTCAGATCTGGGAGGCTATCCGGGCAACCAATGGTGACATGCCCGGCATGAACAAGCCTCCTCGCTGGCAACTGGTGGAGGATCATTGTTCCCTGGAAGGCCAACAGTAACGAGGAACGGGCAACTGACTAGAGAGCCGCTTCAATGCGGCCGATGACCTCTTCCAGAACCGATCTGGCGCAGCCGATGTTCAGGCGCATAAAGCCGCTGCCCGGGTCTCCGAAGGAGAGTCCGGGATTCATGCCCACACCGGC
>NZ_DDOI01000074.1:7149-9415 GCF_002341575.1 Marinobacter sp. UBA2498
AGGCGCTGGCCAACAGCCTCCACCACATAGTCCCGGCTGGCCTGCAGATAGGCCATCAGATCGTCCAGCCAGGGGGCACCATGGCGGTAGCCGGCCTCAAACCCGGCAATACTGAACGGATTGCACTGGGGCAGATGCATGGATTCAAACACGTCCTTCATTGCCTTGCGCCGGTCCGCATCGGGAATAACCAGAGCCGACAGGCCGAGGCCGGGCATGTTGAAACTCTTGCTCGGTGCGACCGCCGTTACCAGTGCATCTTCAGGACCGGCCAGCTTCGCCAGCATGGTGTGGCGGGGTTTATCCGTGAAGGTCAGGTCACAATGAATCTCGTCGGAGACCACCACCAGCCGGTGCCGGCGAGCAATATCCAGCACCGCCGTCAGTTCTTCCTCCGACCAAACCCGGCCAACCGGGTTATGGGGCGAGCACAGCAGCAGGATCCGGGCATCGGGGCGGGCTGCGCACTGCTCCAAGTGATCAAGATCCATGCGGTAGTGGCCCGGGTCTCCGGTGTCCGGATCCTCCGGCACCAAGGGGTTTTCGATCACCACCCGGCCACTGTGCCGCACCGAACTGAAAAACGGCGGATAAACCGGCGGCTGGATGATGACGCCCTCACCGGGTCCCGCGTAGGCCATGCACGCGGCGTTGATCGATGGCACCACGCCGGGCGCCATCAGTATCCACTCGCGCCGGATCTCCCAGTCATGGCGACTGGCAAACCAGTCGATCATCGACTGGTAAAGACTGTCCGGAAACAGGGTGTAGCCATAAACCGGATGTTCCGCCCGCTCCCTCAACGCACGGGTGACAGCCTCCGGTGCCGCGAAATCCATATCGGCCACCCAGACCGGGATAACATCCTCGGTGCCAAAAACCGCCTTGCGGGCATCAAACTTGACGGAACAGGTGTGTTCCCGGGAAACCGGCTGATCAAACGGGCTGGACACAGGGACTCTCCAGGGCAGATAACAACATTGGAAAACGGTATTGTGGTGGGCCCGAACGGCCATCGCAACCGTCGGCTGCCGATGTCGCCACCGTGTCCATATCCTGCTTTGGTCGAACATCGTCGATAAACACTTGCCCAAGCAGGGCGATACTTGCGAACCTAACGGTTTATCCAATAAAAACTTCCAAACATTCCCCGGAGCCTGTTCAATGATTGGCCAGATTCTGTCCACCATGTTGCCGGTGTTTCTGATCGCCGGTTGCGGCGCACTCTATGGCCGCTACCGGACGCCCGACATCCAGGGACTGAACGTTCTCAACATGGAACTGTTTGTGCCCATGCTGGTCTTCGCTGTTCTTGCTGACCAGCAGGCTCCGCTGCAGAACTACGCCCAGCTTGCACTGGCCGCCACGGTGGTTGTGCTCGGATCAGGAATTGTTCTGTATCCGCTGGCCAGGGTTCTGAAGCTGAACCTGAAGACCTTTCTGCCACCGATGATGTTTAACAATTCCGGCAATATGGGTCTTCCGCTGCTGGTACTGGCCTTCGGCGATGAGGCCCTGCCGGCGGCCATTGTGCTATTCATCGTGGAAATGCTGCTGCACTTTTCGGTGGGGCTGTACATGCTCGCCCCCCATACCTCCATCGTAAAACGCCTGAAGCTGCCCATCGTATTTGCCAGTATTGCCGGGCTCTCGGTCAATCTCGGGGGCGTGACCCTGCCGGAATGGCTGCTGGAAACCCTGAACATGCTCGGTGGTGTGAGCATACCGCTGATGCTCTTTGCCCTTGGCGTGCGCATGCTTGATATCGATTTCAGTGACTGGAAACTGGGTATGCTGGGCGCCATCGCCTGTCCCGCCAGCGGTCTGATCCTTGCATGGCCGATGATTGCGGTTCTGGATCTTCCCGGGATGCAGGTGGCGGCGCTGTGGGTATTTGCAGCCTTGCCTCCGGCCGTACTCAATTACATGGTGGCGGAACAGTATCGGCAGGAGCCACACAAGGTCGCCTCGCTGGTATTATTGAGCAATCTGGGCAGTCTTGTGGTTATGCCGGTTGTGCTCGGTCTGGTGTTTGCCGCCGGCTACGTCTGAGCATCTGCCCCACTAACCGCTCTGTTAGCCGAGGAAGGACCCGATGTCTGAAACCGTTGCGGTGGTGCGCGCCTCCCGACCCAATTTCCTGGTACTCGCACCGCTGTGTGCCGGCCTTGGCGTGGCGGTAGCCTGGCACCAGGGCGAGCCTCCGGCCCTGCTCAATCCCCTGCTCGTCCTGATTGGCGCCCTGCTGGCCCATGCCGCCGTCAAT
>NZ_DDOI01000093.1:0-8777 GCF_002341575.1 Marinobacter sp. UBA2498
AGCGGTTCATCGTTCTTCAAGACTGGATCAAAAACCGGCTCGCAGTGGAGAGTCGCGAATGTCCGCTTTTGTTTAGTAGTGCCCTGGATGCGGCTAGATTGCAAAGCGGACATTCTGGTACGACGCCTGGAAAGCCGCTCGCATGCCTGGCGTATCGACAAACCGACCATCAATCTCTTCAACGGTCCGGCCGTGGCAGTCTGGGTAGCATGGCCTCCACGTCAATCGTGTAGGTAGAGAAAAAAGCTTCCGCCGCTTCAATTAAAGCTGTCTCGTTTTCAAGTATCCCAAGATAGACCGGCCACTCGGCGTCTATCAGTTCCGTGCTATAAGGTTCCGGATCTACGTCCCCCAGCTGTGCAAGAAACCGGAACTCCGTTTCGTTCATGACGATGTAATCGCACCGTTTGCGCGAACACGCGGTCACGCCAGGTTAACAACGGCCCTACGGCGTGCATTTGGTCCGGCAAAGGCATCCATAGCGGGTTGGCGAAAACCGCGTTGGCCAGTCCTCGTTCCAGAGCCCAGGCCTGGCGTTTACGCGCCATCGGGACGAAATCGGCTGCGATACCGGTCTGTTTGGTGAATTCATTGATCACCTCGACCAGAATGCCCTCGCTGAGATTACTGCCGTAATAAAACGGGAGAAAGCTCTCGTCCGATCCCATAATCTTGAGCGTTTGGGACGAAACTGGAAGGAACCAGAATGCCATGATAATAAACAGGACTGCTCTCATTCGGCCCTCGTTGGAGTGATCAATCGGGTAAGGCCGCCGCTTGCCCGACTCTGCCTTTCGAGTTACAGACAGTTTGGCTCGAATTCTGGCTACATACCATAAGAAAGTCGATGTCGCTGCAAAGTCAGCTTTACCCACAAAAACTGTGGATAACTTTGTGGGAACAGCTCGGATAGGTGTCTTCAGCCCTGCAATGGCAGGGCCTCAGCCATTGTGGCGTTTTAATGACCGGCCAGCGAATAAACAGCCTTATCAGGCTAGCGAATACCCTTCGACTGCAGCCATTGGCTGATCTGCGCCTGATTCATGGCGCCGCTCTGGCGGGCCACTTCCCGGCCATTCTGGAACAGGATCATGGTAGGGATGCTGCGAATGCCAAACTGGCTGGCCGGGCCTTGGGCCTGTTCCGTATTTAGCTTGGCAAAACGTACCTTGCCCCGCCAGTCTCTCGCGGCCTGTTCGAACTGAGGCGCCATCATTTTGCAGGGGCCACACCAGCTCGCCCAGAAGTCCACCAGCACCGGCAGATCACTGCGCCCGGTATGATTAGCAAAGCTCTGGTCTGTAAGTTCCAGAACCTGATCCGGCCACAACGGCTGTTTGCAGGCGCCGCAATTGCCGCCAGATGACAATTTATCCGCAGGCACGCGATTTTCCTTGTGGCAGTGGGGACAGACCAGGTGTCGGATATCAGTCATGATTGATTGCCCTCAGATTGTGTACTGAGATAAATGATCAGGGCAGACCAGACGAAATCAAGCAGCGCTTCATATTACTCGTCTCGCCAAAGCGGCCAGGCGATGAAAACTGTACTAGAAATCAGACATTACGTCCTGAAGATCCTGCTTGAGCTCTGCCGGTTCGGTGATCCATACCGTTTTATCAGGGCCGGGAAATACACCCACATCGAGGCCATCCTTCGTTAAACCGGGGACCCATTTCCGGAAGAAGTCCGGCAGTGAAATACTGCGGGGCGTCAGCTCATCGCCGCCGTTGGCGTACTCGGCGGCAAACGCCGAAGCCGGCCACACGGGCAGGTATTCCACATCGCCATCGTCCGAGGCGATCTTGAGGAATTGGCTCTGGCCGTTAACCAGGATCCAGATTTCCCGTTCCTCGGCCACTTGGCTCAGGAAGTAGTCGTACCGCTCTTCACCATCCATTTCCATTACTTGATTGAGGTCTTCACTGCTCATGTCAGGTACGCCACTCCAGTCGTTTGCTTTTCGGTATTCGGCGGAGCCTAACACGTATTTGGCGGAGACTGGCGGCCGCATATCCAAAACATTATCAGCAACGCTGCAAGGGCCAGGTTGCCTAAGAGCATAAAGGGATACATTTCAGGGGAGATTTGCAACCACTCACCGGTGCAGTTCATCATGGCGTGGAAAATCAAGACTGCCAGAACCATGCTGAACCGCAAGACACTATTCACGCGTAAGTAAAAGGAGCATCACTGAGGTCACACCTCGAAACCGCGCCTGCCCCAAAGAAATCGGAGCATCCGAATGAAGAAGTACCTCGCCCTCCCAATCCTGTGCATCGCGTTGCCTGTCTTCGCCCAACCGGCGCCTCCGCAAAAGGGATTCAGTGGTGAAGTCTCGCTAAATGCGGGGATCATCTCTTCAACGTCCAACTTTAACGTCGATGGCAGCGCCAGCACGTTGTTCAATAAAAGCGTTCTGATGATGAGCTCAGCCTGTTTGCAGCTTACGAGTACCCGCAATTCATGGGCTGGAAGGACTGGTCGTTTATTTCTTTTGCCGGCTTTGGCGACACCCAATCCAACCTGACCTTCTACGATGAATCCTCGTACCTGTTTGCGGTGGGGCTAAATTATAAGTTCTGATCTCGCCTGGCCTTCAAGCGCTCAACCAAGGCTCAGTTTTCAACCACTCGGGCCCGAAGCCTCGGCAGCTGGGCCGGGTAATGTTCCTGGATGAAGGTTACCATGCCCTCCCGGACCGCACATCTCAGGTCCCAGTTCTTGCTGGAGTTGGCGGCGCTCATCAAAAAACGCACCTGAATGGCCTGATCACTGGAATCGGTCACCTGCACCGAGGAAAATTCGCCATCCCAGAGCCCCGATTCATTGAGCAAACGAGTGAATTCCTGCCGGAGCGGTTCAACCGGCATGGTGTAGTCGACCCAGATAAAAACTGTTCCCAGCAACTCTGCGGTATTCCTGGACCAGTTCTGGAACGGGTTCTCGATAAACCATTGCAGTGGCACTACAAGGCGACGCAGATCCCAGACCCGCAAGACCACATAGGTCGCTGTGACTTCTTCCACCCAGCACCACTCGCCCTGCACATACAGCACGTCGTCTATACGGAAAGGTTGGGTCAGGGCAATCTGCATACCGGCCAGCAGGTTGCTCAATACAGGACGGGCCGCGAACCCGAGAATCAGGCCGCCGACACCCGCGGAGGCAAGAAGGCTGGCACCCATGTGCTGAACCGATTCAAAGGTCATCAGGGCAGCGCCCAGGCCGATGATCACGATGAGAATATTAAGTGCGCGGACCAGGAATCGGGTCTGGGTTTCGACCTTGCGTGCCCGCTTCCACTGCCCTTCCAGCACTGGATTGAGCGCGACAATGACCTCGCCTATGGCCGAGGTCAGTCGAACGGCCGCCCATGTAATGGCAAGGATGAGCAGAAGGGTGGTGATTTGCTGAATCGCCGCCATCAAAGGCAGATCCGGTGGGGCGGCCGCCAGCGAACCTGCAAGGGTGAGCAGGCAGAAAACAACACCGAGCGCCCGGGCAGCCGCATCGAGGAACAGGCGAATGACCGTCCTGGACTCTGAAAAACGCCGGAAGACTGCCAGAGCCAGTCGGTACACGACATAGGTCGCGGCAACCGCGAGAATCGCCGTAAAACCCGGCCACAACCATGCCTTGAAACCGGCTTCAAACGATTCCAGCATCTGCCCTCCCCGAGCTTTCAATCAGAAAAGTCGGCAGGCGAACACATCCCTGTATTCCGCTCAGCCCCGTAAAAGCCTAGACCAGCCCCTGCTCCCGTGCCATCGCCATGGCCGCTTTCGGCCCGGTCCAGAGCGAGGGGAGGATAACCAGTGAAACCGGAATCGCTGTCAGCACGATGAACTGCTGGAGTACGCCAATCTGGCCGGCGCCCATATACAGAAGAATGGCCGCCATCAATGCCATGGCACCGCCCCAGAACACACGGATCCAAGGGCTTGGTTCGTCGTGGCCAGCTCCGACCATAGCAATCGAATAGCTCATGGAGTCGCCGGTGGTGGCAACGAAAATGGTTGTCAGCAACAGAATCGCCGCCGCCATCCAGGTGCCGCCGGGCAAAGCCTGAGCCACGGTCAGTGTGGCGACATCAAAGCGAAAGTTGTTCAGAGCTTCAGTCAGGTCGAAAGTACCGGCTAGCTGGTGATAGATACCGGAGCCACCGAGCAGGGTGAACCAGATGGTGGTCGCGATGGGGGCCAATACGGCCACCGCCAGAACCATTTCACGAACGGTCCGGCCCCGGGAGATTCTGGCAACAAACACTGCCATCAACGGCGTATAACCAATGAACCAGGCAAAGAAAAACACCGTCCACCATTTCATCCACCAGGCCGGTGCCGTTTCTGCGGTCATGGTTGCCATGGCAAAGAACGAGGTGACGTATTCACCCATCGACTGGGTGTAGGTATTCGCCAGGAACAGCGTGGGGCCGAAGACAAAGATAACCCCGGCAATAACCAACGCCAATATCACGTTGAAACGGCTCAGCAACTGAATGCCCTTATGCAGACCGGTCATGGCAGAAGTCATGTACACCCCGGCCAGAACCACCAGAACGCTCAGCTGGGTACCGTAGCCGTCTGGCACTCCGAACAGCTCATGCAACCCAAAGCTCATCTGGGTGGCGAGAAAACCGATGGGCCCGACGGTGCCGGCCACCACGGCAATCACACAGAAGGCATCGATGACACCACCGAGGCGCCCCTGAATGACTTTCTCACCGAATACCGGGTACAACAGCGTTCTTGGTTGCAAAGGTTTGCCCTGTCCGTAGTGGGCCCGCGTCAGGACCAGGGCTGTCAGGGAGCCGAGCACGGCCCATGCCAGGAATCCCCAGTGCGTGAACGACTGGGCCATGGCGGGAGCGACCGCTGCGGCGGAGCCAGCTTCGGTATTAAAAGCCGGAGGCGTAACAACAAAGTGGTAAACCGGTTCACCAGCGGCAAAAAACACCCCGCCTCCGGCCAACAAGGTACACATGATCATCGACAGCCACCGGAAACGGCCGATTTCTGGTCGATCCAGTCCGCCTATCCGAGCGGCGCCGGCCCGGCTCAGGGCTGTTCCAATGGCGATGAAGAATGTGAGTAGCAGCAGTAACTGGAAAAAGGAGCCCAGATAGGTGGCGGTCCACGCAAACCCGCTACCGATGAGTTCCGCCACGTAGCTACTGTCGAATATTGAGGCCCCTACGAACAGAAGTATGAAGCCGATAGTGAGCACCAGAACAACGGGATCGCTGTCTGTCAGCGGCCCACTTCTGGCTCGCGGGAGAGATTCGGATTGCACGGTCATAAGGTCTGCCTCTGGAAGAAAAAGCCGCGCAGGCTGCAGGAAGTGAGCGGTTCATGCACGGGGATTTCTGAAAATACGCATGCTCCGATGAAAACCGCCGCCCGGCTGTTCGGCCTCATTGGGCTGATCATGTTCATAGCGCCCGCTGCAGCACCCTCGCTGGGGTCACTCATGTTGGCGCTTGGCGAGTGGCAGTGGATACTTCTCATGCTGGCGGGCTATGCCGCGTTTCTTGTCCTGACGCTGCAGGTTGCGCTTTTCCCGAAGCTCCAGCCTCGAATCCCGACCACCACACCGATTCGGTCCCTGGTGACCAACTACCTGCTGGTGCTCAGACATAAAACCACCATGCGTTTTATCGGCATTCAGGTTCTGTGTTTCAGCACCATGCTGTTGCTCATCACCCATTCCTCGTTCATCTACCAGGAATGGTCTGGCCTCTCCAACAGCACGTTTGCCATTCTATTCGCCGCCAACATTGCGTTCATGGCTGCCCTGAACCTGATCAACCGTCCGTTACTACGGCGATTCTCCTCGGTGCAGCTGGTGCGCGCCCCGGACAGTCGCCCTGGCGAAAAAAGAAGCTGGCGTGTAACACTTTGACCACAGGGAAGCTCTAAACGGTTTGCAGGGAGAATTGAACCATCCCTGACCATCGAAACGTATGCATGTGGGTAAAAAAACAAAGGACGTGTTCGACAATGACAGTGCCAATACCGGAAACCGCCTTCTCATCCAGAGCGGCGTGCCGCACGACAGGTTTGCTGAGGACGCCGGATACTTCCAGAAGTCGATCCCTCTGAGACACCCCCTCATTTTCTACCTTGGCCACACCGCACCATTCTTCGTTAACAAGCTGGTTCTGGCCAAGCTGCTACCCGAGCGCATCGATCCGCGCATGGAGTCGATTTTTGCAGTGGGTGTCGATGAGATGAGTTGGGACGATCTGGACGAGGACCATTACGACTGGCCTACCGTCGCCGAAGTCATGGATTACCGGGCCAAAGTCCGGGCCACCGTTCTCGAGTTGATCGAAACACTGCCGCTCAGCCTGCCAATCAATTGGGAGAGCCCCTGGTGGCCCATCGTCATGGGCGTCGAGCACGAGCGTATCCATCTGGAGACCTCGTCTGTACTGATCCGCCAGCATGATCTGGCAATGGTCCGCCCGCAGCCGGAAGGGGCCCCGATTCGTGAAACCGGTGAAGCGCCGGAAAACGAGCTGATCACCGTGCCAGCCGGCACAGTTTCAATCGGCAAACCCTACGATGACGCCTACTACGGCTGTGACAATGAATACGGCGAGCATGAAGCCGAGGTCGATGAGTTTAGGGCCAGTCAGTATCTGGTCAGCAATCAGGAATTCCTGGCGTTTGTTGAAGCTGGCGGTTACCAGGAAGACCGGTTCTGGAGTGAAGAAGGTTGCGCCTGGCGCCAATTCGCCAAGGCCAGGCATCCAACGTTCTGGCGCTGGCAGAATGGGTGGCACCTGCGACTGATGACCGAGGAAGTGGAGATGCCGTGGGACTGGCCGGTGGAAGTCAATTACCACGAAGCAAAAGCCTTTTGCGAGTGGAAACGGGAGGAAACCGGTATCAAAGAGGTGGACAACGACCCTGCCAACGCCAACCTGCACCTGGACCATGGAGCATCTTCCTGCCCGGCTTCCGCTACATCGACTCGGAAAGCGAAGCGGTGCAACCCAATGCCTACTACGAAAGCGACCGGTTGCTGACTGAATACGCGGAGCTCTACTTCGGTGACACCTGGTTTGGCGTGGAAAACTTTCCGAAGGCCCTGGCGGATCTGGCCCTGGGTGCCATGAATGGCAAGCCCACCGGCAAAGCAGTGGATCTGGGCTGCGCCTGTGGCCGGTCCAGTTTCGAGCTGGCAAGGCGCTTTGACCAGGTGGAAGGCGTCGATTTCTCAGCCAACTTTATCAGGCTGGGCGTGGAAATGGCCGAGCAAGGCTCCATTCGCTATGCACTTGCAGAGGAAGGCGAACTGGTCAGCTATCACACCCGAACGCTCAAAGAACTTGGCCTCGAGGAATGTTCTGAGAACGTGAGCTTCTACCAGGGGGATGCCTGTAACCTGAAACCGCAGTACTCGGGCTACGACCTTGTTCTGGCGGCCAACCTTATTGATCGCCTCTACCGCCCAAGGCGTTTTCTGGACAGCATTCACGAGCGAATCAACGACGGTGGGCTGTTGGTTATTGCTTCACCCTACACCTGGCTGGAGGAACACACGCCGAAGGAAGAGTGGATTGGCGGTTTCAAAAAGGATGGTGAGAACCACACCACGCTGGATGGCCTGAAAGAGCACCTCTCACAGCATTTCAGGCTAGTCAGTCAGCCGAGAAAGGTGCCTTTCGTTATCCGCGAAACCCAGCACAAGTTCCAGCATACCCTGTCGGAAGTAACTATCTGGGAGCGGTTGCCGCGCTGATCAGCGCGGTAATCTCTCCTCTGAAAGGGCTGAACCAGGTCGTTTAACTCTTGCGTCCCGCAAAGCTCATTCTCTGGTTCGCGAGCTTTTCAGGTGTCCCCGTCCAGGCGTAGGCCAGGAGCGTAGGCTCAAAGTCCCCGGTGGTCATACGGTGGGCTTTTTCCGGCGGGTTGAAGAACAGGGAGCCCGGCGTAAATACGCTGTAGTTGCTGTCAGAGACCGAACCACTCAAACAGATGTACGACTCGCTGATGCCGTCGTGACTGTGTTCCGGGTAGGTACATTTTGGGCCGAATAGCACCAGGCCCAGTATGACGTTTTTGCTGAGCACAGGTCCGTTCGGGCCCATCAGCTCAGCGTACGCGTATTTACGGGCCAGGCTTTTATGCATCCTTTCATAGCCATAGCGCCAGGTAAGCTGGCCAGAGACTCGCGTCAGGACTCTAACAACTGGTGCGGTCCGCTCACTCAATCCCTGGTCCAGAGCCCGCCCGAGCCATGCGCATACTGGAAGCTGCACAGGTTGGTCAAACTCAACAACAGGATTGGACTCAAGTTCAGCGTTAAGTCGATTTCGGACATCTTTGAGATGCGAACGAATGACCGGGTTTCCACCCGCAGAACCAAATCTATAGAGGTGCCAGTACTCCCGAAACACATATTGCCAATCCACATGATCTGAGAGTCTGGCCATATCCGCTCTTCTCCTGCGCGTATCCGGAAGTTCGGGATTCAGGATAGGTGATTTTGTGTTTCACAAACAATGCCGCGCCCCGGAGGGCGCGGCATTAACGGCTTCAACCAGATTACTGAACCTGCTCGAAGTAACCCTTCAGCCGATCCTTATTCGTGGCTGCAGCAGAGGTCAGCTTGTCCACCGCGGCTTTGGCAGCGTCGTAGTTGACCGGGTCGCCGGGCTCAGCCTTCACAAATCCTGGCTCAAAGACCATTGCGCCGTCAGCGCCAGAGTTTTTCATTTCAACGACATGCTCTGCTGCCATAACCACGCCGGACGCAAGGGTCAG